>NZ_JBMPPD010000010.1:0-101147 GCF_049339825.1 Undibacterium sp. RuRC25W
AGAACATCTTTCGCGAAGTATGCCGCCGCCTTTTTTATGATTTCGTTCTCCCGCTTAAGTCTGGCAACTTCTGCTCTTAATCGGGATAGCTCCATGGCTTCTGGTGTGACGACTTTCGTGCCTGCGCCTTTAAGTTTTCCTTCAGATGAGGCCTTGATCCAATTGCGCAGGGTTTGGTCACTTAACCCCAGCTCCCTGACGACGACAGAGATGGCTTCACCATCTGAAACACGTTTAACGGCCAGTTCTTTAAACTCGGTCGTGTAAGCTTTTTTTGGTATCCTGTTCATCATTTGTCTTTCCAAAGTTACGTTTATTTTACGTCACCTTTGGGGAACTAAATTTCGGGGGAAGCTCAATCGTCATATGAACGAACACCGGATCCAGAACACTCATACAAAAATTTAATGGAAGCGATGTCTACTGGTCCTAAAATTTCTGACATTTATGAAAAGCTTTTTTTTGGAGTTAGAAATCTAAATATGGTGAAAAGAATTCAAAGTGAGGTAATTGAAAAAAAACAATGCAGCGTGGTTGCTGTAGGAGCGGCTCATCTTGGTGGTGAAAATGGAATATTAAATTTATTCAATACATCGGGCTTCACATTTTTACAAGAGTGAGTTGAAACCTCGACGAAAATCATAACAATACGACTGTACGAAATGCCAAGCATGGTTGGCGCAGTTATTTCAGCGGGCAACAAAATATTTGGAAAAACTGTGTTGCCATATTCATGAATTCAGCTAGTTAATTCGAATAATAAAATGGACGATGGGTATATAACCAGTGGCGCAGTCACTTTTCATCTTGTTGTCCATATAGGTCTGTAGGCGACGCTTTAATTTCAATTAAATCATAGTAATGAAACGTTGACGAATTTTTTCCATATTTAATGATTATAAAAATATTTTGAAAGCCATCCTCCAAACAGAATCGAGCGAATGCGGCCTTGCCTGTCTTGCGATGGCTGCATCTTATTATGGTCATCATACCGACCTCGCGGATTTGCGGCGGCAGTTTTCCATTAGCCTTAAGGGCGCGACAATGGCGCAATTGATGCGTCATGCTGCGGCACTGCATTTATCGACTCGTCCGCTTCAGTTGGAACTGGAAGAAATTCCGCAGTTGCAAACACCATGTATATTGCACTGGAATTTGAATCACTTCGTTGTCTTAAAAAAAGTCACCAAAAACTGGCGCGGCAAAGTTACTTTAGTTTTGTTGGATCCTGCTGTCGGTGAGCGACGAGTCTCCCTACAAGAAGCATCGGCACATTTTACTGGTGTAGCATTAGAATTATTTCCAAGTGCTGCCTTTCAGAAAAAAGACGAACGTAAAAAGATAGCGATCCGTGATCTGACTGGACATATCGTTGGTCTGCGACCAGCAATTGCGCAGGTCATGTTGTTAGCACTCGCGCTGGAAATCTTTGCTATCTGTTCTCCTTTGTTTAATCAATTCGTCGTCGATGAACTCATTGTCAGTGGTGATAAAGAACTACTGACTGTTTTGGTATTTGGCTTTGGTTTGTTGATGATCACGCAGACAGCAATTAGCCTCGCACGTAGCTGGTTTCTGATGCGTTGGAGTATGGATATCAGTTTTCAATGGAGTGCAAGAGTCTTTGCACATTTGACCCATTTGCCAGTGTCATTCTTTGAAAAACGTCATTTAGGTGATGTAGTATCTCGATTTGGCAGCATCGGTGCAATTCAAAGTACCTTGACGAGCTTGTTTGTCGAAAGTGCACTGGATGGTTTGATGGCCTTATTGGCGCTGTGCATGATGTTGGTCTATAGCTTAAAGCTTTCAGTTTTAGTGCTAGGTACGGTTTTTGTTTATGCCTTACTACGCTGGATTTCTTATCACCCATTCAGAGAAGCATCGCAAGAGCGTCTTATTTTGTCCTCCAAAGAAAGCAGTCATTTCTTAGAAACAGTTCGCGCGATATCTCCATTAAAACTGTTTGGTCGAGAAGATGAGCGCCGTGCGCGGTGGTTGAATCTCAAAATGGATGTGCAGAACCGCGATATTAAAACGCAGAAAATGTCGATAGTGTTTAAGATTACCAATACCACTTTATTTGGTATTCAGGGGCTTGCTTTGTTTTATATTGGTGCTGGACAGGTAATGTCGAATGCCTTATCTGTTGGCATGCTGATGGCATTTTCTAGTTATGCAGGAACATTTTCAGGGCGCTTCTTTAGTTTGATTGACTTAGTCGTCAACCTCAAAATGCTCGGTCTGCATAGCGAACGCCTGGCTGATATTGTGTTGGAGGAAGCGGAAGTCGACACAGCAATAGAGACAGACTTATCCCGTATTAATCCAAGCATTACGCTCAAGAACATCAAGTTTCGCTATGGCGAAGGTGAGCCGTGGATATTGAATGGAATTAATTTGACCATTCCAGCCGGACAGAGCATTGCCCTTGTTGGGCCTAGTGGCTGCGGCAAAACTACGTTGTGCAAGGTGATCCTCGGTTTGCTTAAACCGACTGAAGGCGAAATCCTGATTGATGATATTCCGATTCAGCAATTAGGAGTGAAAGCCTATCGTCAATTAGTCGGTACAGTAATGCAGGATGATGTGTTGTTGGCTGGTTCTATCAGGGACAACATTAGTTTTTTTGATGCACATACTGATCAAACACGAGTGGAACAATGCGCGCAACAAGCGGCGATTCATCAGGATATCGTCAAAATGCCGATGGGCTACCAGACTTTAGTGGGTGATATGGGCAGCAGCTTATCGGGTGGTCAGAAGCAACGCGTGTTATTAGCGCGTGCCTTATACAAACACCCTAAAATCCTTGCTTTGGATGAGGCAACAAGTCACCTTGATGTCGACAACGAGCACAAGGTGAATGAGGCATTGCGGGGGTTACAACTCACCCGCATCATGGTTGCACATCGTCCTGAAACCATTAATGCGGCGGAGCGCGTAGTAACGCTCCAAAGTGGAGTGATGACGGAACTGCGCATGACTGCGGTCTCACCGCTTCGGGTGTTGGTATAAATGACAAGGTAATTGGCGATATCGTACTGAAAAGCCGGATATTGAGCGTTATGCCTAATGAACTAGTATTTTCTTTCAACTTGCTTCCCACACTTCTCATCATCGCTTAGGTGTTAATGCCATGTTGAAAGAAGGCCATCAATAATGACAGCAAGAGAGAGGTCAGCCTTCATGCGTTCGCTTGTAGCGGATATCGGTTATCTAGGTTGTATCCGGCTGGTCGATATCATCTTACATAGTCAAATTAGACATGCTTCATGTCGACCGCCGTAATGGCAGATGCTACATAGTTACCGTACCAGATCCAGGAAGGGCAGGTCATCCCCAAATTTGTTTCAACGTGATGAAACGTCTACTTAACTTGGGGAAGTCCAGGTGACGACACCCGCCATGAAGGTGGCTTAATGCTCCCTCAGTGCCCGTCTGTACTGGATGGCTTCCGCGACATGGGGTGTGCTAATGGTCTCTGCAGCGGCGAGGTCGGCGATGGTTCTCGCTACTTTTAATACCCGGTGATATGCGCGTGCAGACCAGGCAAACTTGGTGATGGCTTGGGTGAGAAGCTGTTGTGCGGCGGAATCCGGTTGGCATAAAGCATCAATTTCGCTGGTGCTGAGTAAGTTGTTGGCTTTTCCTTGTCGTTTCTGCTGGCGCTCAAATGCCGCTTCAACCCGTGCGTGGATGCTGGCGCTGGTTTCGCCGTCGGCTTGCCTGAGCAAGTCGGCATGCGGCAGGGCGGCAACCTGAATTTGCAGATCGATACGATCCAGTAAGGGGCCGGAAATTTTGTCCTGATAGCGATTGATGGTCTCAGGCGTGCAACGACATTTGCCATTACTGTGGCCGACATAGCCACAAGGACAAGGATTCATCGCGGCAACGAGCTGAAATCGTGCCGGAAAGTCGGCCTGACGTGCCGCGCGCGAAATCGTAATGTGACCCGATTCCAGCGGTTCGCGTAAGACTTCTAAGACTTTACGGTCAAATTCTGGGAGTTCATCTAAAAATAGCACCCCCCGATGCGCGAGAGAGATTTCTCCGGGGCGTGGGTTACCGCCCCCACCCACCAGCGCGACTGCAGAGGCTGTGTGATGGGGGGCGCGGTACGGCCGTATCTTCCACTTGTCAATCGAGAAGCCTGCTGTCAGTGATTGCACGGCAGCTGATTCCAACGCTTCCTGATCGGTCATGGTGGGCAAAATACCCGCAAAGCGCGCTGCCAGCATGGATTTACCTGTGCCGGGTGGACCGACCATTAATACGGAATGAGACCCAGCAGCGGCAACTTCGAGTGCCCGCTTGGCTTGTAACTGTCCCTTCACCTCGCTGAAGTCGGGGTAGATTGCTGCCTGCTTAGTCTCAACGGGGCGATGACGGGATAGCTTATCGTCACCGGAGATTGCGGCAAAGTGAGTGCAAACTTGGAGCAATGAATCTGCTGGGTAAATCGTCGCATCGCTGACTAATGCCGCTTCGTGCGCATTGGCGCTCGGTAAGATAAAGGCACGTTTGCGTTCCGGCCTTGTATCGCGCTGACTCTGGCAAATTGCAAAGGTCATTGCCAGGGCACCGCGAATCGGCCGTAACTCACCTGATAACGAGAGTTCACCTGCGAATTCATAGTGTTCCAGCATTTCGCCGGGGATTTGGCCTGAAGCAGCGAGGATGCCGAGGGCAATCGGCAAGTCGAATCTGCCTGATTCTTTGGGTAGATCTGCCGGCGCCAGATTGACCGTAATTCGCTTAGCCGGGAACTCAAAACGCGCGTTTTGTATGGCTGCGCGGACCCGGTCTTTGGATTCTTTGACTTCAGTTTCCGGCAAACCAACGATGGCAAAAGCTGGTAGACCATTCGCCAGATGCACTTCAACAGTCACTTGTGGCGCATGCATGCCGGCCAATGCACGGCTTTTTAAGACGGCAAGACTCACATTTTTCCTTTATGCTAAAAAGCTCTCACGCCCATACGGAATTAACCCCAGCAGAACGGAGGGGCGACGCATCAAATACCACTTTGTCTTTTAAATCAGTCCAGTCGCCGTGAATAATTTGATGAATACGACTGTAACCCGTCACCAAACGGGTAAGGATGACGTACTGGTGTGCATCCAGCAGATCGGATGCACCAAGGTTAAGAAAAAGAGAAAAAACTGAGGATACCCCGCTTACTTTGGTGGGATCTGTGTTTCTAATGCTGCCACACGCGCTTCTAGTGCTTCCAGCTTGGCACGGGTCTTGGCTAACACTTGTGCCTGAATATCAAACTCTTCACGTGTGACCAGATCTAGTTTAGAGAATCCCTGGGTCATCATTGCTTTGACATTTTTTTCTATGTCTTTTGCTGGTGAGTTTTCCAGTGCCTGGCTAATTTTTGCCTGCATGTCGTCGAAAAAATTTTGCTTGTTCATGGTGTGTTGTCCTGGTTATTGACGGCTACGCACATTTATGGTGCGATTTTTTTACTATCAGATTACATTAAAACGTTTGCTGCAAATTGGTGCAAATCGACTGTTCGTTCAGACCAGTTGGGTAGTGTAGTTTTGACTAAAAGGAAATCATAACCTAAAGCTAGAGAGCTGCCCATGGTCTTAGCGCCTCTCTTCACAACAGAGATATGACAAGGCGTAACAAAGCGGTCACCGCAGGGCGATAGGATCATAATTAGAGACAAAAAATTAAGAAAAATTCAGTTGTGTATTGTTCCCAAGACACCTGGCACAACTCCTGCTTATACAAAAGCGAAGAGCTCTATCAAGTTCAATGAGTTCATTTCCCGCAGGGTCACGGATGATCTTCTGGCTTTGTGTATCAGCGGTTGACGAAGTGAGTTCAAGGCAGTTTCTTAATTATTAATAATGTTCAAACCTTTAAGGGGAAGCAAAATGAAGAAAGCTTTACTTGCTGTTGCAGTGGCCTCAACGCTCATGACTGGATTTGTACATGCTGAAGACGCAAAACCAGACAATGAAGTTAGTTTTAATGTTGGTGTTGCGAGCGACTATCGCTATCGTGGCATTTCTCAGACTCGTCTGGATCCAGCATTGCAAGGCGGTGCGGACTACACAAATAATCCAACAGGCTTTTACGCTGGTACCTGGTTGTCTTCCATTAAATGGACAAAAGATGCAGGCGGCGGTGGCGATGTTGAGTGGGATTTGTACGCAGGTAAGCGCGGCGAAATCACTAAAGACGTGACGTATGACGTTGGTGTTCTGAGCTATGTTTATCCTTCCAATGGTCTGGGTAATGTCGCTGGTTTAGTTAACGCAAACACCACTGAGATCTACGGTCAGGTCGGTACAGGTCCTTTCTATGCAAAATACTCCAGTTCTGTGACAAACCTGTTCGGTAATGCAAACAGTAAAAACAGCGGCTACCTTGATTTGGGCGCGAATGTCGAGTTGACAGAAGCGTACACATTGGTGTTGCATGCTGGTCGTCAGATGGTTAAAAATAACTCTGCGTACTCGTACACTGACTGGAAAGTTGGCGTAACTAAAGAATTTGTTGGCGTTGCTTTCACTTTAGCGGCGATCGGTACGAATGCTAATAGTTCTCTGTATGTAACACCAGCGGGTAAATTCACTGGCAAGACAAGTCTGGTCTTGACGGCCGTTAAAACTTTCTGAAGACCGAGGATAGTATGAAACTCATTACAGCGATTATCAAACCTTTCAAACTCGATGAAGTGCGTGAAGCCTTATCGGAAATGGGAGTACAGGGCATCACCGTGACCGAAGTCAAAGGTTTTGGCCGCCAAAAAGGTCATACCGAGTTGTATCGCGGTGCTGAATATGTCGTTGATTTCTTGCCAAAAACTAAAATCGAAGCCGCTGTGGATGATGCGATTGTTGATCGTGCTATTGAAGCGATCGAAAATGCAGCCCGTACCGGCAAAATTGGTGATGGAAAGATTTTTGTCTATGACTTGCAACAGGTTGTGCGTATCCGTACCGGCGAAACCGGCAACGACGCACTCTGACGCACTCTGATTGATTCATTAGGGAATTCATATGAAAAATATATTTAAAAATATGCTGGTAGCAGGTGCCTTGCTTGCTTCAGTAGGTTTTACGTCCGTCGCATTGGCGGACGATGCACCAGCAAAAGCTGACGCCACTGCGGCATCCGCAGTCACCGCTTCAGCACCAGCAGCAACTGCTACCCCAGCGCCAGTCGTTGCACCTGCTGCGGCTTCTGATGCAGCAACTGCTTCCGCACCTGCCGCCGCTGCAGACGCGTCAGCAGCATCTGCACCAGCGGTCGTTGCTAACAAGGGTGATACTGCATGGATGCTGGTTTCCACGCTGTTAGTGATCCTGATGACGATTCCAGGTCTGGCATTGTTCTACGGTGGTTTGGTCCGCTCCAAAAACATGCTGTCCATCCTGATGCAAGTGTTCATGATCTTTGCTGTGATCATTGTTCTGTGGTGCCTCTATGGCTACTCCTTGGCATTCACTGAAGGTAACTCTTTCATTGGTGGTTTTGATCGTGTGTTCCTCAAAGGTATCTGGGATCCAGTTAAAGGTACATTCGCGACCGCTGCAACATTCAGCAAAGGTGTTGTGATTCCTGAGTTTGTTTATGTCGCTTTCCAGGCAACGTTTGCAGCGATTACTTGCGGTCTGATCATCGGCGCGTTTGCTGAACGTGCAAAATTCAGCGCAGTACTGGCATTCGTCGTGTTGTGGTTCACATTCAGCTACCTGCCGATTGCACACATGGTCTGGTTCTGGACTGGTCCTGACGCCATTAAAGATGCAGCAACTGCGGCAGCTGAGTTGGTTAAAGGTGGTTTCCTGCAACAAAAAGGTGCACTTGATTTCGCTGGTGGTACTGTTGTGCATATCAATGCAGCGGTTGCCGGTCTGGTTGGCGCGATCATGATTGGTAAGCGTGTTGGCTACGGTAAAGAATCCATGGCACCACACTCTCTGACAATGACAATGATTGGTGCTTCGTTGTTGTGGGTGGGCTGGTTTGGTTTCAATGCTGGTTCAGCATTAGAAGCAGGCGATATCGCAGCACTGGCATTCGTCAATACGTTGTTGGCAACAGCTGCAGCAACGGTATCCTGGGTGTTCGGTGAATGGATGTCTAAAGGCAAACCATCCATGTTAGGTGGCGCTTCTGGTGCTGTTGCTGGTTTGGTTGCGATTACGCCAGCATGTGGTTTCGTGGGTCCAATGGGTGCATTAGTCATCGGCTTGCTGGTAGGTGTGATCTGCTTGTGGGGTGTCAATGGTCTGAAACGCCTCATCGGTGCGGATGATTCTCTGGACGTCTTCGGCGTACACGGCGTTGGTGGTATCTTCGGTGCGTTGGCAACCGGTGTGTTCGCTGCACCAGCGTTGGGTGGCCAAGGCATCATGGACTATGTTGCTAACAAAATGTCTGCTGATCCATATGTGATCTTTGATCAAGTCAAAGTACAGGCGATTGCCGTTGGTACAACAGTCCTCTGGTCCGCAGTGGTATCCGTTATCGCCTTCAAACTGGTTGATATCGTCATCGGCTTGCGTGTACCAGAAGATGAAGAACGTGAAGGCTTAGACATCACCAGCCATGGTGAATCTGCATACCACTCTTAATTGAGCGGGAGGTTGCAGAAAGGTTTGATGTAGCAAAGCTAGTATCCTCAGTACGTGTATAGAGCGCACGGTGCTGATTTTATGAGCGGTTTAGCGTCATTGCTAAACCGCTCTTTTTTTGTCCCTGCCAACAACATCACGACAAAGCCAGTCTTTAAGATGAAGTAACATTTAAGGCACACTAGCGCAAGCAATCAGTTGTGGATTGCTTGAGAATGCAGAGCGCAAAAAAAGCGTGGCAGAAAATATCCTGGCACGCTTTTCAGACTTCAGATAGAAGAACTTATTTTGCTACTGGCGCTTCCAGTGGCTTGAACTTCAACCACAGCGAGGCGATATCCGCGGCGCCATCCGTGCCTTGAATGGTACCGAATGCTTCCGCTGCTTTATCACGATTACCCGCTTTGAGATAGGCGAGGCCTAAATGCAGTTTTGCTTCGTCAGCAGATTTCAGTCCGCCTTTAGCGATACCTTGATCGATCAGCGCGATACCTTTTTCAAATTGACTGTTAACAACGTAGTTATAACCAATATTGACCAAGCCAACGCCTGTTTTTGCATTTTTTGCGGCGGTTTCGCCAGCGTCCAATGATTTAACGTCGTCAGCCGCTTGTTTATTAACACGGTCACGTAATTGTTTATGTTTCGCAGCTTCTTTGCCTGCACCCAGCACGTTAGCGGCATAGCCAGCATCAACCACTGCTTTTGCTTCTGTCGGTAAGCCAGCCAACAACGCCAGTTCTGCCATTTCTACATATTGTCCTGGATCGTCCATATTGTTCGTTGTGAGCATCAAACGATACAGGTCCAGACGCAGGCGATCGGAGAACCCTGGTTTATGCTCAACGCGGTAGAGTAGATCACCCCAGTATTCTTTGCTTGGGTGGTAGGTGATCATCAATGTCAATAGCGAGGTGTAACCCGCGGTATCTTTGATCTGTTGATAGCTGCTTCCCAGCAAACGCAAGGTTTCTTCGGTTGGCGCGCGTTTTGCTGCCTGATCTTCGGCCACAATACCTTTGAGTTCCGTAATCGCATTCGGGAAATCGTTTTTGAGGTAATACGCTCGGGATAACAAATTATGCATCGAGGCGTTGGCGCTGTCTTTTTCTAAAAAGCGCTTAGCCCAGATAATAGCGGAGTCATATTTTTTTTCATTGAAATAGGTACCCGCTAAACCTTCGATCAAACGCTGTTTCTCATTGTCTTTGAGGAACTCAGATTTAATCATCCCTTCGAAAGCAATTGCTAACTGATCGGTATTACTCGTTCCAGATGCTACAACAGCGTACATACGATCAATCACGAAGAGTTCGTAAGGTGTTTTATTTTCAAAGGCCTTCAGAGCATTAATTTTTTCTGATGCTTGCGGATATTGTTTTTTATCAAGCAGGTCTTGAATTTCTGATAATGGTTTGCCCATTTCCGCACGGACAGTGGTTTGTTTCGCTTTGTCGGCAGCTTCATCCGCGTGAGCGATACCTGAGGTCACAGGAGCAATACCTGAGCCGATTGCTGCAAACATCATCGCAGCGAACAAATAGGAAATTTTTTTCATGGATTATCCGGTAAAAAATAAGGAAGGCCGCACGAGCACGGTTCTGATAGTAACGCTCAGCTGATTAAGTCTGTTGACTGTGTGGATGTGCGAAGCGGGCATTATAACTGAGGTAGCCACAGGTTCACCACTTACAAACCTTATCGCTTATGGCACTGGCTGCCAATGGAATCAGTGCCAACAAACCTAACCCAGAATAGGCTTGTCGGCAATCTTTGGCCTGCGCTTTTTTAACGCCTTCACCCAGACGCGTTTCAATACGCTCATCGCGTCTCAGTTCATTCTGCATTTTTTCAATTTCACCTGGGCGTCGCTGTTTATCCATTGCCAGCGCTGAGGCGCGCAATGCATCAAGATCAAGATGTATTGCTGGTTCAGGTTCGCTGCTGGTGATCGGCGTATTCGCGTTATTTGGAATCGCGATGGTCGGTGCGTTTGACGTGACGGTGATCGTCTTGGTTGTGGGGGAGGCAACATTTGCTTGTTTGCGCGACACCACAGGATGCGTGTTTGGTTTATCTTGTTGCGTTGGACTTTTTTCTAGCTTCGGGTGCGGCGGCTCGGGCTCTTGTCGAGGTAATTGTAGCAATTGCAGATACGTTGTTGGTGTTTCGCGCAACAACCCGAATTTGATCTGCGACTGCCACGCAAACCACAGCAAAGCATGTACCGACAACATGAGTAAAATGACAAATAACCGTTGCGATATGGGCGGTACAGGACTGACTGTCATTGCTGTCATCGTTAAACTCCCTGAGTGATATGTCACTGTGACAGATGAAACTTATTAAAAGTTCATTATCATTGAAGCGATGCCACTGTGGTGCAATCCGTTGCGGTATCAGCCTTGGGTGCCATAAGGAGCAAAAACTGAGGAAAAAACGAAGAAAGAACCTGAGAAAGAACCTAAGTTACTTCGTCACGGTCATCAATTATTGTTCTACCCGATGTTGAACAAGGATCCACGGTTTGATAACGACGGTCCATACCATGAGATTTTGCTCCAGCCAGGAGAGGGCCTGTTCGTCGGTGACCTTGGCAATTTTTCCAGCGATGACGAATGGCTGAATCACCGCCGTATTATCAGTTGCCATTGCTTCGGCAATCTCGACCAGATCAAGCTCGCCATCGACGGCGATCACATTGCCGCTGGCAAATTGTTTGAGTAATTCACTCCAAGGGAAAATCGCAGTTTCTTGGTTAATTTTTTCGCGTAAGGATTGTTCAGACGACATAGTAGTTTCTTGTAGGGGTAATAAAATAATAACTCACAAGGAGGCGCATCACTTTTTGATGTTGACTTGACCCTTTAATTGTTCAGTTAGTTCAGCAATCACGTCATCGACATTTTTTTCTTTAATACTGACGTGTATTTGCACCATCTCCCCATAAAAGACATCGGTGATATGCGTTGCATATTTTTCTAAGGTACGCCTGGCATGGGACTCATCAGCAAAACTGACTTCGATGCTGATATCCGCCAAGGTCTCAACAGCGATTAACTCTGCCATTTTAAAAGCTTCTGAAATGGCTTGTCCGTAGGCGCGCGTCAGGCCTCCAGCACCGAGTTTGATACCACCCCAATAGCGCACAACAACAGCGAGTACATTAATAACGTCTTTATGAACTAAGACGTTATACATTGGTTTCGCAGCAGTTCCAGAGGGTTCACCATCGTCATCGAGGCCTGATTCGCCTGCACACACTAATGCCCAACAAACGTGTACCGCATGCGGGTGCGCAGCACGAATCTGGCTTAAACGTTCACGCGCCTCAATGCGGCTATGCAAAGGGTACAGTTGTCCCAGAAAGCGGCTTTTTTTGATGTCGATTTCCGCAAATGCGGGTGCTGCCAGTTGATGCATGTAAAGTTGAGGTATGGAGGATGAGCGTTTTAGCGCGGAGAATCGCGTCACACGTCATTCGTAAACAATAGAGGGCGGAGCAAAGATTGCCAGGGACTTGGCATTCCGCTTGCCGCCGATGTTGCTTGGTATGACGATCTGCTCAGGTTTATTGAATGACGAAATTAATCAGGTAGACATCAGTGACGCCGTCGTGCTCTTTTAAACCTAACGCCTGATTGAGTTTCTCTTTAATCTCATTAATCAATTCGCGTTTACCATCGCTGTTCTGAATATCAGACGATTCTTTACTACTCAGTAGCATGATCATAGCGTGTCGAACCATCGGCATCTTGGCTTTAATCTTCTCGCCGGTTTCAGGGTTTCCTAATTGCAGCGTGAGACTGATCTGCAGATAGCGATCAAAGCTCGACAAATTAACGGTGAACGGTTCCAAAGCCACGACTGACGAACTACCTTCGCCACCTTCTTTTTTTTCGTTGGCTTGTGTCGTGCCAGAGCAAAGGGCGAGCACGCAAAAAAGACTTGCTAAAAGGACCTTTATGAATGCATTTTTTCGCATAACATCTCTCACAAGGGAAGGGTTTCGGAACTATCCAGAAAGACGATTATGGTCTGTCTGGATAGATACTTGATCGTACTTATACTGTCAGCGGCTTGTAGCGAATCCGTTTTGGTTTGGCGCCTTCTTCACCTAGACGTTTTTTCTTGTCGGCTTCATATTCCTGATAGTTGCCGTCAAAGAAGGTGACCTGAGAGTTACCCTCAAACGCCAGAATATGGGTTGCAATCCGGTCCAAGAACCAGCGGTCATGGGAAATCACCATTACGCTACCAGCAAATTCTAACAAGGCATCTTCTAGTGCACGCAGTGTTTCAACGTCCAGATCATTGGACGGTTCATCGAGCAGCAGAACGTTGCCGCCTTGCAGCAAGGTTTTGGCCAGATGCAGACGTCCGCGCTCACCACCGGATAAATTACCAACGATTTTTTGTTGATCGCCACCTTTGAAATTGAAACGACCCAAGTAGGCACGCGACGGCATTTCGAAACGACCTACCGTCAGAATATCGGCACCATTGGCGACATCTTCAAACACCGTTTTTGTGTTGCCTAAGTCTTCGCGGGATTGATCAACGAGGGAGATCTTCGCTGTTTGTCCCAGAACGACTTCACCGCTATCAGGTTGTTCCAAACCTTTGATCATTTTGAACAGGGTCGATTTACCTGCACCGTTTGGGCCGATAATACCGACGATCGCGCCTGGTGGAATCTTGAAGCTGAGATTGTCGATCAATATGCGGTCGCCAAAGGCTTTGGAGACGTTTTTAAATTCGATGACTTCGTTACCTAAACGCTCCGCAACAGGGATAAAAATCTCCTGTGTTTCATTGCGTTTCTGGTATTCATGCTCACTCATCTCGTTAAAGCGGGCCAGACGTGCCTTACTCTTCGCCTGACGGGCTTTTGGATTCTGGCGTGACCATTCTAATTCTTTTTGCAGTGCTTTCTGACGGGCAGATTCAGTCGCTTCTTCTTGTTTCAGACGCGCTTGCTTTTGATCTAACCAGGAAGAGTAATTGCCTTTCCATGGAATACCATGGCCACGATCCAGTTCAAGAATCCACTCAGCGGCGTTGTCCAGGAAGTAGCGGTCATGCGTAATCGCCACCACGGTGCCAGGGAAGCGCAATAAGAACTGCTCCAGCCAATCGACCGATTCTGCATCCAGATGGTTGGTCGGTTCGTCAAGCAAGAGCATGTCTGGTTTCGATAACAACAGACGGCACAACGCGACACGACGTTTTTCACCACCGGACAAGACGCCGATTTTGGCATCCCATGCCGGCAGGCGCAGTGCATCGGCGGCCATTTCTAATTGCAGTTCAACGTTGTCACCGGCGGAGGTGGAGATAATTGCCTCCAGACGTGCCTGTTCATTGGCCAAGGCGTCGAAATCAGCGTTTTCATCGGCATACGCGGCATAGACTTCTTCTAACTTCGCTTTTGCTTCAAACACTTCACCCAATGCGGACTCAACGGCTTGGCGCACTGTTTGTTCTGGGTCGAGTTGTGGTTCCTGAGGCAGATAGCCGATGTTCAGGTTAGGCATCGGTACTGCTTCACCCTGAATATCTTTATCAATACCTGCCATGATTTTGAGCAGCGAGGATTTACCCGAGCCATTCAGACCCAATACGCCGATTTTGGCGCCGGGAAAGAAGGACAAAGAAATATCTTTCAGAATTTGACGCTTCGGCGGAACAATTTTACCGACGCGATTCATTGTGTAGACGTAATTAGCCATTTTTTTAATGTTTTATGAGGTAAGGACAATGAACGCAAGGATACCTTAAGCGGACATTGAGCGGCACATTTTGCCAAATTTTACGAAAAATTGTGCCTTGCACCAAACTTGATGTAGCTCAAACAGCTTTTTGCGGTGCGGAACTACACTTTGTTCATCTTAATTCGACACATAAAGGAAATTAAAATGAAAAAATTAGTCCTCGCGCTCTCTTTGGCAGCAGTTGGTTTTACAGCAACACAAGCAATGGCTGATGAAGCAACAAGCCCATGGCTGGTGCGTGTTCGTGCAGTAAACATCAGCCCAGCAAATCAATCCGATCCTATCGGTGGCGCTGGTGCCGCTGACCGTGTTTCCTTGAGCACAAAAACAATTCCAGAAGTTGATTTCTCCTACTTCGTGACACCAAACTGGTCTGCAGAATTGATTCTGACTTACCCACAAAAGCATGATGTGAAGCTCGATGGCAACACAATTGGTAGCCTGAAACACCTGCCACCAACACTGACGGCACAATATCACTTTGCACCAGAGGCAAAAATCAATCCTTACTTAGGTGCAGGTGTGAACTACACACGTATTTCTGATGTCAACCTGCCAACAGGTCTGAGTCTGGATAACAACAGTTTTGGTTTCGCTCTGCAAGCTGGCGTTGATTTTAAAATCGACAAAAACTGGTCTGTGAACGTGGACGTGAAAAAAGTACAGATTCGCAGCGATTTGTCTTTGAACGGCGCTAAAGTATCTAACGTTAAAGTTGACCCATTATTGGTTGGTGTGGGCGTTGGCTACCGCTTCTAATGTGATACGCTCCTTAGCGTGTTAAGCTCAAAAGTCAGTCTCACCGACTGGCTTTTTTTATGTTTGCCCCTGTTTTTTTTCTATTCATACAGCGATGACGAGCTGAGTCCGTTACCCTTATTCACCCTCCTGCAACGCAAAAGACTCGCAAGCCCTATAATCGAGACCGCTGAACAGGGCGCCTACGATTGATGCCTTGTTGAAGTACCGATTACTTGTATTCATTGTGTCATCCCACTGGAGAAAAAAATGGCGATTTCTATGTACACCGCGTCTGTCCCTGTTTTAGTTCAAATGCTCGACAGCCTGAGCGATGTGCTCAGTAAGGCTGAGGCGCACGCTACGGAGAAAAATATTGCACCCGAAGTGTTTCTGCAATCCCGCTTATTTCCCGATATGTTTGCGTTAGTGCGTCAGGTGCAGATCGCCGCTGACTTTGCAAAGGGGATTGCAGGACGACTTGCTGAGGTTGATTTGCCTGCGTATGAAGATAACGAACAAAGTTTTGCGCAATTGCAGGAACGTATCGCTAAAACCAAAGCGTTTATCCAGTCTCTGCCTGCCGTACAATTTGAGGGGAGCGAGGACCGCGACATCGTTCTGCGTCCCGGCACACCGAAAGAGAAAAAACTCAGCGGCCATGCCTATCTGTTGAATTATGGTCTGCCACAATTCTTCTTCCATGTGACGACAACCTACGCGATTTTGCGTCACAGCGGCGTCGTCTTGGGTAAAAAAGACTACATGGGCGCTTATTAATTAGCAATGAATTAAACAGGAATTCTTTGATGGCTTCGACGTTAAAATACAACGTGACTTCATCACTCACAAACGGCACGTAGCGGCCAACTTTATAGTCACTCCGGAGTATTTTCGTGTAACCATTCGCACCACAGGCCTGCTTGAGATACAGAATCATAAAGCGGCAATTGAACTGCGTTATTTCGATAGTGACCGGGAGTGTCGTGTCTTTGATCGTTAATTTTCCAATTACTTGGGTCAATTTATCGTTGTCGAATAATAATTTATCCGAGGCAAAGGCGATCGTAGGAAATTTTTCTGCGTCAAAAAAATTGGATGAGCGCATGGCACGATCGAACGTCGCGGAGCCGGTGTTGACCGACGTCGTATCAATTTCTATGTTGATAGAGCCCGATTTTGCTTCTTTATCGACGTGAATACTACCTGTATTTTTATCGAAGCGACCGCGCTGTGTGGACAATCCCCAATGCTGATATTCAAAACTGCTAAACGTATGTTCGGGGTCAATTTTGTAGGTATCGTTAGCAAAGGCGGTGTGGGCTGACGTTAATAATAGCGCTGAAAATGACAGTGCTGAGGATGCAGCCTGAAAAGTGGGACGAAATACCATGACATGCTCCAGATAGCTGCGACACAACAAAAACATTGTGTCGCACGATAGCGATGTTCTTGCGATTTTCAGGGTTTGATGAACTTTAACGTCATCCTATCACTTTCGCCGATAGCCTGATACGCTGCTTTGTTATTGTCTTTGTTGGCATAAGTTGGTGGCAGTGCCCATACGCCACCTTCGTGATCTGCATGATCTTTTGGATTGGCGTTGATTTCTGATTTACCTACCAGCTTAAATCCTACGCTCTGTGCCATCTGAACCACATAAGTCTCATGCACGTAGCCACTGCTCGCTCTATCATCCTGCTCTTTATTTTCGGGTAAGCGATGCTCGACAATACCAAATACACCACCCGGTTTTAAGGCGTCAAATGCGCTTTGGAAAACCGCTTTGACACTGCCATTACTATTCGCTATCCAATTATGAATATTGCGGAAGGTGAGCACCATATCAACGCTGTTATTGGCAGCAAAATGAATATTGCGGGGTGGCTCAAAGACGCCAATGGTCACTTTATCAAACACGGCAGGACGTGCGTCTAAGCGTTGTTTGAATCGCTGATATCCACGTTTTGATTGTTCATTGTCTGATGCTGGATCGCTTGCCGTCGCGATCATCAGCCCATCGTTGCGTAAATACGGTGCAAGGATTTCGGTGTACCAGCCAGCGCCGGGTGCCAGTTCGACGACCTTCATATCGGGCCGGATACCAAAAAAGCGTAACGTCTCGTCAGGATGACGGTAGACATCACGAGTTATGTTTTCTGGTGTACGTTGTGCTCCGTTAATTGCTGCTTTTAGCGCATCATCGGCGAACGCCGGACTACAAATGGATACCATCAGTGCTGACACGAGCGCAAAACGTTTCATGGAGTGACTCCGGAAGTAAAACCGACCAGACTACAAAAACGACAGAATGTTTCGTACGTTTTGTTTTATTTGACTGTGACTATATCCCTTTTCATCGGAGCTAGTCGCGCAATCAGTTTATTCTGAATGGCGAATGGAATATTGCACTTCTCCATTCCTGCTTGTAGATCTTCCGCTAAGGCATTGAACTGAGCACTGGTGATGCCGAGTTTTTCATGGACAATTGCCATCTCGTCACCACTGTATTGACATGGACCACCCGCTACTACGCAAAATTGTTCTTTGAGTAGCTGTGCAAGGCGTTTCATATTGGTATCTTTGAAACCACTTTTGATGCGTTCGTCATTCAGAATCTGTATAACGGTCTCGTCAACGATACGGCTAATCCCACTTTCCTGCCCCAGTGCGTTATATAGCGTTGATTCTTGTGCCGAGACGGGTTTCGTGGCCACCATGATTGTGGCAGCAACGAGCGCAATGCGGATTAATTTGACATACTTATTCATACTGAACTTGCCTCCTCTACTAATTGCCTATTTGTACGGATAAATACCATCCACGCTGATTTTTAGGATTGAACACCGTAATGTCTCCTAAGGTTACGTAGGCGAGGGTGAGGGACAGATTTTTATTAGGAAACCAGGCCAGAAATCCGTCGTAGTATGCTTTTTCGTGGTCAACGCTCAGATTGCTGGGTTTTTGACGGTATTCAACACCGACGGCCACTTTGCGGTTGAGTAAGTAAGCCGCAGACGCTTCTGCCATTGCCTGGTAATGATCATGTTTGTCTCCACCAAAGCCTAATAAACCCATCTGGTTTGCTTTGGTCAGTCTGACCGTGCCGTTGAGCAAGAGACTTTGCGCTAAAAATAACTTAGTAGCGGAAACATAGTAATCCGTGCCCTGATCATCTTTGGCGCCGAGCTGTGTGACGTTGGTCACACCGAGCGCCTCGAGCCCATTGATTCCCTGATCCCGTTTAAACATCGCACCCACCGCAATTTGTGGACGCCAGTTATCCTGATCGGCGACCAGATCGCCTGCTAACTTGAGTTTGACACCGACAATTTCTTGGCTGAGTTTTAATTTGTTTAATGGTGCCAGACTACCGCTGAACTCTTGTTTTGAGAGTGACAGTTCAAGTTTGTCGCAGATGCCGATGGCAATCCCGCTGGTGTTTAATTGGTAATCTTGGGTATTGAGTTGGGTAACATGTGCATTAAAGCCGTAGCTGTTTTCGCTGCCATACCCAGTAATAACTGCCCACGGCACAAGACCGCCACCACCTGTACCTTCGACTTCTGACACGCCAGAAGTCGCCAGGAGTTTACCCTGATCCGGTAAGGGTAGCACCTGTGCCTGAGCGTTTTGGAAGATCCATCCAGCTAAACAGATCGCAACATAACTTGAAAAGTGAAAGAGTCGCATGGCATGTTTAATAGTAAGTTGGCGGGGCACAGTCATTATGTTACTGTAACTTAACCTTGTTTGGCTTGAAAGCACTATTCACTTCGCGCAAAGAGCTACCCACTAGCATATATCGTCTGGCGAAGAATGCGTCACACGGTAAAAGCTAATTTTGATGTCTACGTAGGATATAGGATATTTTTGTTGTGTAAGGTTGATTAAATGCAACATCGGTAGCGCGATTTATTTCGATAATTGTTATTTACTGTAGAAGTCAACGCATTTCAAAACGATGAATTAACAGAGAATAATTGACTTGCTTAAAAGAACTGAATTCGTTTATCTTCGTATAATTATCGTTAAATAAAGCAAAAGTTTGCGTTTTTGACATAATTATTTTTCGTTTTTTTGATGTCAGCGTATTCGTGGTTTGCATAGCAAGTTGTTATCTTATGGTTGTTTATTTAATGTAGGTTGTCGAGTCTCTTTATGAGCCGTTCTTCTTTGCGTCGCGAATTGGTTATCCCTATTACTGCTGTGGTGGTGGGTGTTTCTATTGCGATTGGTTGGGTATCAATGAAAGCGGGGACGGATGCTGTCAATGCATTGTCTCAACGCATTCTCGTTGATATGGTCAACCGGATTAACCTGGCAACCGAAAAGCATCTTGATGGCGCCTTAACTGCTATTGAATCGATTGCGCCCAGTGCTAGCCATCTTCCTAGAGAGTACGAATTTAATCCTGATTTGCATGTTCTGGAAGATAAATTCTGGTCTGCAAGCGGCTTGTTTATGGACGTCAATAACTATGTCTATTTTGGTGGAAAGGATGGGCGCTTTATCGGTGTCTATCGTATTTCACCGACAGATGTACAATTATTTTGGCGTGAACCTACCGACTTGCGCCGCTCGGTGTTCAAGGTGGGAGGGGTCGGTGATCGGTCTGTCATAATCCGGACGGATGATTTTGATCCACGCAAACGCCCTTGGTATCAGATTGCGATGGGTTCCACAGCGCCAGTCTGGTCACGTATCTATAATAATTTTTCTTTTCATTATCCAACCATTACCCTCGCAAAAGCGGTATTTGAACACAACCGTCAATTTGCCGGTGTGGTTGCAACTGATGTGACTTTAAAAGAATTATCGAATTTTTTATCTAAGCTCGATATTAGTAAGAATAGTGTTGCTTATATTGTCGACGAGGATGGGTATATCGTTGCGACTTCTGGTAAAGAAATTCCAGAGCGTTTAGTCAACGGCGTTCCCGAACGCATGCGTGCTGTCGACATGAAAACGACGCTGATTAGTCAGACTTACAGAAAACTCAGCCAGCCCATGTTGAAAACAGCGAAAATACAGTCGCTAGATCTGCAGCTAGGTACGGTTGATCTGGCTATTTCGCCGTTAGGTAATAAACAAGGGCTGCATTGGCAAACGATTGTTGCTGTGCCGCGCGCGGACTTTATGAGCAACATTAACAAAGGCTTTTTGCAGAGTGTTGTCATTGCAGTGGCTTGTATATTGTTTGCGTTGACAGTTGGTTTGACGATCGTTGAACGGGTTATTCGGGATATCCGAAAATTAACCGCTGCCGCTGAAAAATTCGGTAATGGTGAAGCGATGCCCAAGCTAGACATCCGTCGTAAAGATGAAATCGGTATTCTGGCGCAGACCTTTACAGAAATGGAAAACAAACTGCGGTTTGATAAATTAACGCAGGTTGCCAATCGCGAGTCTTTGTTTGCCCAAATTAATTACCTGCAAAATATCGCGCTACAACATCCGGAGGCCAATATTGGCTTCACTTTGTTGTTTGTCGATCTGGATCGGTTTAAAAGTATTAATGACAACTATGGCCATGATGCTGGCGATAATGTCTTAGTGATCACTGCTGCTCGCTTGCGCTCAGCCATTCGCGACTCTGACGAGGTGGCACGCTATGGCGGCGATGAGTTTGTATTGCTATTGAAAGATACCAAAAATTCGATTGATATCCATACGATGGTGGAAAAAATTACTTCCCTTGTCGAAGAGCCGATTTCGCTTGAACATGACGTCGTCGGTATCGGCGCTTCAATTGGCTGGGCGAGTTTTCCGGATGATGGCGAGGATTACTTACGGCTGATCAAAATTGCTGATAGCCGTATGTATAACCTCAAGCGCGACAGGAAGACAACATCGTTCGTTCACGCAGTCTGAAGACGGGCGAAGGGGTGACCCTTATTGCTTCTTAAGCAGGCTGGCTGGTCCGCCATTGCTTAAGCCATGCGGGCATATTGGTTACTGGCATTGGTCTGCTGATGAAGTACCCTTGCGCTTGATCACAGCCGAGTTCTTTGAGCAAAGCCATGACTTCCGCATTTTCTATGCCTTCAGCAACCACTCTGAGTCCCATATTGTGGCCGAGATCGATCGTTGATTTGACGATCTTGGTATCATCGATATCCTGTTCCATCTTTAAGACGAATGATTTATCGATCTTTAACTCATCGACGGGCAAGCGTTTCAGATAGGCGAGTGACGAGTAGCCGGTACCAAAGTCATCAATGGATAACTCCATCCCCATCGCATGCAGTTTATCGAGGGTCTGATGGGCACGCTGCGGATCATCCATAATCGCGCTCTCTGTAATCTCTAGGCAAAAAGACTGTGGCTGTACCCCATGTAATTGCAGAATTTCAGCAAATTTTTGGGGCAAATCTTGATCCATTAAATCTCTCGTCGAAATATTCACCGACATCTTCAGGTCGATACCAGCCATGCTCCACGCATGACAACATTCTGCTGCCGCATTCATTACCCAGCGTGTGAGCTGACGAATAAATCCTGTTTGTTCTGCGAATGGAATGAACTGATCTGGGAATACCATTCCTTTTTCTGGATGGACCCATCGCACCAATGTTTCTACCGCAATGACCTCGTTGGTACTGAGAGATAGCTTAGGCTGCGCATATAACTGAAAATGATTTTGTTCCAGAGCGATCCGCATATCGGTCAATAAGGACAAACTTTGTTGACTCGATTTATCAATGCCTTGGGTATAGATAACTGGACCGTTTTTTGCCTGTTTTGCGACATACATCGCGACTTCAGTATGACCGAGCAAGGTCTCAGTATCGATGGCATGTTCAGGGAAACCGGCGATGCCGATACCAGCACTGATATCAACGGCTTGATCCTCAATTGAAATGGGCTTTTCCAGCGATTCCAGAATCTTATTTGCTACTCGCAGCGCGTCAACCGCATTAGACGATGGTAATAAAATAGCAAATTCATCCCCTCCGAGTCGTGCTGGTTTAATGTTGCCGATCCCTAGTCCGGCACGGAGTCTGAATGCTACTTCGATGAGTAATAAATCGCCGAAACGGTGACCCATCACGTCATTCACATGCTTAAACCTATCCAGATCCATCATTAAAACGAAACAAGAGTTACCGAGAGATTTAGCCTGCACTATCGCCTCATCCAGCATCTCAGTGAATAATGCGCGGTTTGGCAGGGTAGTTAGGGTGTCCCAATAAGCGAGGTGACTAATTTCTTTTTCGCGCTGTGCAATCGCATCGCGCATGTGAGAAAAGCTTGCAGCGAGATCACCGATTTCATCTTTTCGCTCAATATCAATGTTCACTTTGTAATCACCAGCACCGAGTCGACGGGCAGTATCCGCCAACTGCCGAACTGGGCCAGCAATACGACGTGCGGTGAGGATGCTCAGAATGCACGCCGCGATACCACCCATGACCGTGAGGAGCAGTAAATTTCGTTGGAGTTTTTTATATGGCGCAATGACGTCACTGACGGATAACTGTAAAACGGCAATCGTCGTGCTTTTTTTATTTTTCGCCAAAGGTAATACGCGGGCGCTGTAGCGATTTTCCCCAATCGTGAGATCGCGTATATACGTCGATACGTTGATGCCTGTAGGGATTAATTTAGCTAAGGCTGCCTCTTGAGTCGCGTCCAATGTCGAGACATCAGATATCCAAGGACCATTATTTTCCGAGGTGAATAAGCTTACTTGTAGTAATGATAACGCTCGCATATCATTCACAAGTCCTTGATCAATCGGTATCGCCATGGCAACCCAGCTAATAAAGACAGGCGCTTTCACCGGTACCATGACCATTTGATATGGCTTACCGTTGACGATATTGGTGCTCGACGCATTTCCGTTCAGCGTGGCATCGTTTACAAGATTACTGACGGTCTCCTGGAATCCTCTTGCCAGGGTATCACTACTGGCATCGATGATTTTTCCGTCTAGGCCGACCAACATGGTTAAATCCGACTTAATCCGGTCACCGTGATTGAGTAATGCTGAGACAATGGTTTGCGTATCGTTACTCGCAATCGCTTGTCGGAATGCGTAGTCTTTTGAGAGTAAAGTCGCCCCTACCACCAGTCGTTCGGCATTTTGATCTAGTAAATGCCCCATAATTTTTTCATTGATGCTTAGGCTTGACTCAATCGACGCCCGAGCATTTTTATCGATCGCATTGTCGATAAAAAAATACCCCGCGAGCTGCAAAACCAGTAGCAGACTGATAAATAAGATAACAACTCTACTTTCCAGACTCTGTAGACGCATTTTCCCCTCTCTTGAAATTGATAAATCAAGTGTAATCTAAAGAACGTCTTTATACATGAAGGTTTTAGTTATTACTCAAACGAACAGGGGGATATGTTTATCGCCGTTTAAAGTTGAGCTTCACAGTCATAGGCGGAATTTCTTTTGCGACTTGTAACACCTGAGAATAGGGTTCGCTGCCTTGTGCTTGCTCATAGTGCCAGACTTTAAGTGTGTACTTACCTGCGGGGAGTGCTGGGAGAGTTGCGTTGCCACGCGCATCAGTCTTGGAAAAAAATGGTGTGTTCACCACATGAATAAAGGCCAGCATCTGATCGTGGATGTTACAGCCGACGGTGACAGTTCCAGCTTTATCAAAGAGCAAAGGTGCGGTTGGTTTTCCGGAATAAAGTTTCAGTTCAAATGTTTTTGCCGGAGAGAACGAATAGGCCTGATGTTTTACATTGTCGTTATTTGGAAAAGAAATCAGTGATCCCACCTGTACGACGGTGACCAATGGAATGAACTGTCTATTTTTTTGCTCAATCACCGCTGGTTCTGGCTTATTACTTGGAAGCGTAAATTCGGGCTCAGCGTACACCACGGCATCTTCTAACTTTTGTCCACTGTTGTCGGTTACAGAGATAAGCGTACTGGCAAAAGCAGCATTGTTTGCGCCGATACAGAGAAGTATAGTCAGTGCAACTGGACGAAAAAATTGGGCTGGCATGGTGATATCCTGGGTTTCAAAAGTGAGAGCGGAAGGCGACAAAAACAGCCTTGATGTCACGTTTTAATCATTTCACCGCAAATCGATTAGACACGAATAGCTTATAAGCCTATCATTGTTTTTGCTACACGATCTACGTTCAACAAAAATTATCATTTCGATCTTGAGTTTAATACTGTCTACAATATGTTGCAGGATGGGTGTTGCTACCATCACTTTTGATTGTCTTTCGATGACATCGTGGGGATCTGGAATATGGAATCCATCATTCAGCATTTGGAAAAAATGACAGGTTATCGTGACCACGATTTGCTCAATATTTCGATAGCGCCCGCATTGCGAGAAATTGTTGATGCATCCTCGGCACGGGTCTTTGAATTTGTTGCCAATGAGGCGGGTACTTTTCTGCGGTCGAAGGTCGATATCACCGCGACAGATGTTACGTTGGTCGAGCAGCAAGAGGTCATCCATCTCTCGTCAGGTGTTTGTTCAATTCCTGGCTTACAAAGTGCAATCACAAATCGTCATCCGGTAGTCGAAGCCACTACCGATACTGGATTGAGTCTTTACTTCTTGTTGTGGAATGGCGAGAAGTTAGAGGCGGTTATCCAGCTATGCCGTCCGGTGAAGCAACATATCAGTATTACCGATGTACTAAAAGGGATGCTTGTTGTCTTCCGAAATTTCCATGCCTTGCTTGACTACAATGAGCGAGACTCGCTGACGAGCTTACTAAACCGTAAGACCTTTGAAGACAGTTACACCAAGTTATTGCGCCTTAATCCGGAGCAACCTGTCTCCAATACTGAAGAGGCAGAGGGTGCGCATTTTCATTGGTTAGCGGTGGTGGATATTGATCACTTTAAGCGCGTGAATGACCAGTTTGGGCGTTTATATGGTGATGAGGTGTTAATTTTAATTGCTAATCTGATGCGCAGTTATTTTCAGACAGATGATTACTTGTTTCGCTTTGGTGGTGAACAGTTCCTGATTTTGTTACATGCGACTAATCTGGCTTCTGCGCAAGAAAATCTGGATCAGTTCCGGACTCTGATTGCGGAACATCAGTTTCCACAGGTAGGAAAAGTTACCGTGAGCATCGGTTTTTCTCGTGTAGAAAGCGGCGAACCAGCGGTCGCTATTGTCGGTCGGGCCGATCAGGCGCTGTATTACGCGAAAAATCATGGTCGCAATCGTACCTGCCACTATGACCATCTTGTGGCTAGTGGCGATTTGCATCAGGAATTCTCGAATGATATTGCTGAGTTTTTTTAACGCAATATCATTTTGCCGGTTTGCGTGAACTTGTCAGCACCATCACGCTACCAAGGATAATCGCCATCGCCAACATCGCTTTGAGTGAAATATGTTCACCACCAAATGCGGCACCAAGGGCGACGGCTATCACAGGATTCACGTAAGCGTAGCTCGCTGCTAGTCCGGTATGAACTTTTGATAGCAAATACATATACGCCGTAAAGGCGAGTAAAGAGCCGGCAGTTACCAGATAGAACCAGGCTGCAATGGCATTGAAAGTGACCGGCCCAGTCGCATGTTCACCAAGCAGGATGCTAGCGACGACTAAAAACAGTCCCCCCACTAGCATTTCGCTGGCAAATCCCATACCTCCGGCTGCCATCTTGAGTTTTTTCTGCGACAAAATTGATCCAACGTCCCAGCATAAGATAGCTGCTAATAACAAGATAACCCCGACTGGTTTTGCTGCAAATTCGCCATCTGATGCCAACAATAGCGCTCCGGCGAATCCGCATAAGATGCCTAACCATTCATGGCGCCTTGGCCAGTCACCGAATAAACCTGATAAACCCGATAAAATCATTGGTGAGCAGGCAATAAATACCGCGGTCAGTCCCGACGACACATATTGCTCGGCACACGCAGTTAAACCGGTACCGCCGCCCAGCATCAGAATGCCGATGATGCCGCCATCCCGCCATTCACGCCAAGTCGGGATTGTTGCCCCGCGCCATAGTTGCCACAAAAATAGAATCGATCCGGCTGCCACAAAGCGCGTACCAATCATCATTAACGGCGGGAACGATTCAAGCGCCACCTGAATCGCAAAATAAGTGGACCCCCAGACGATATAAACAGTCAGTAAAGCGGTCAGAACGGAGCGGGGTAAATGGCGCATAGGGATGAAATTGAAAATGAAACGAGGCTGCAGAGAGCAGTTAATGTAAAACAGTGTATGTCAATCAGATACGCTTTTGAATGGATAAAACAAGGTAAATAGAGTACATTTCTTTTAAATCGACTGAAAAATCAAGGTTTTACCATGAAGATAGAATTTGACCTGATGGATGCAAAAATTCTCGATATTTTGCAGGCGGATGCCCGCGTGACGCTGGCAGAAATTGGTCGCCGTATTCATCTAAGCCAGCCCGCCGTGGCTGAGCGTATCAAACGGATGGAAGCTGCCAATGTGATCACGGGTTATCACGCTCACGTTAATCCAGAAGCTCTAGGCTACGGGATTACGGCATTTGTACGCATTGCCAGTCGGTCGAGTGATATCCCCGTTGTCAAGATTGCCGAACAAGTACCAGAAGTGATCGAGTGCCATGCGATTACCGGTGAAGATTGTGTGATTGTCAAAGTGGTTGCTCCTTCTGTACGCGAGTTGGAACGCGTGATTACCAGTCTGGCGCGCTGTGGCGTAACGTCGACATCCCTGATTTTGTCGTCCTCGATAGAACGACGCTCAATCAAACCGGTGGAGTAGAGTATGGAATTACGCCAGCTGCGCTATTTTGTGGCGATTGTCGATCACGGCTCGTTATCACGCGCTGCAAAGGTGCTGCATATTGTTCAGCCCGCGTTGACACAACAATTGCAACAACTGGAAGAGGAACTAGGGGCGACCTTGTTACATCGTTCAGCGCAGGGAATGCAGGCAACTGATGCAGGTAAGATATTTTATGAACATGCACTGGCGATCCTCAAACAGGTCAGTGACGCTAAATCGGCGGTAGCGCAGTCAACTGATAAGCCTACTGGAACGGTGGCATTGGGCATACCGCAAAGTGCTTCCGGTGCGTTGGCCTTTCCGCTGCTGACGGCGGTACGTGCAGCCTATCCCGATATTGTGTTGCAGTTGACTGAAGAACTGACCGGTAACCTGACCGAGCAGTTGCGTTCAGGAAGACTAAATCTGGCCGTCTTGTTTGATGACGGACAGCTCACGCATTTCGCTACGACTCCGCTGGTGGAAGAAGAAATGATGTTTATCACGCGTGTTGATTCCCAGTTTGCGTGCAAACGTAAATCCATCACACTTGAAAAAGCATTACAGGTACCGTTGATATTGCCGAGTATTCAACACGGGGTCAGACCCAGGATAGAGAAAGTCGTTAGACAGCAGGGGCTGCATATTGAGCAGGTGATTGATATTACGTCGATTGCGATTTTAAAATCGGCGTTGCAGGCCGACATGGGAGCGACGATTTTACCTGTATCGCCTCTTCTTGCAGAAATCGAACGCGGTGAAATGATTGCCCGTTCTATCAATGACATCCAACTGTCGCGGACAGTGAGTTTGTGCGCGTCTAAAAATATTCCCTTAACCAATGCCGCACTAGCCGTTGAGAAGCTCGTGCTTGATGTGACGAGGGATCTCTGTATCAGTAAAAAATGGTTAGGGACAAAAAGTCTAATAAACGATGGGCCAGAGCACACTCAATAATCAGTAACACTCTGGTCTGGTCGGATCTTACTTATGCCGCAATCAGTGTTGGAGAAGTCTCTAATAAAGCAGATAGACCGATAAATGCCGGATAGGGTTCAATAATCACAAAGACCGGAATATCGGATAAGTATTGTGTAAAACGGCCTTTTTGTTCAAAGCGGCAACGGAACCCAGATTGGTTGATGTAGTCACCGAGGCGTGGGACGATACCGCCACCAATGTAAATACCACCGCGTGCGCCCAGTGTGACGGCAAGGTTGCCCGCCATTGTTCCCAGCATCTCACAAAAGCAGGATAAGACCTCGGTACAGATACGACATTCCTGATTCAGACCGCGTTGCAGAATCTCAGAGGCTTCGATATCGTCGGCCACCTTATTTTGCATTGCTGCAAGCGCCCGGTAAATCAGTTTCAAACCCGGACCGGATAATAGGCGTTCAGTTGAAACATGCTCAAATTCTTGCCATGCAAATTCGAGAATAGCTATTTCGCGCTGGTTTGCTGGGGAAAAACTGACATGGCCACCTTCGCTATGCAGTGGTTTCCAACCATTTTCTGAAGGAATTAATCCAGATACACCAAGCCCTGTACCGGCACCTAAAAGGCCGATTGCGCTGCCAGCAACCGTGGTACGACCGCCAACTTGTTTTAATTGCTGGTTATTCAATCGGGGCAAGGCCATTGCTAGGGCAGTGAAGTCATTGACCACATCCAGCGTCTCAAATTGAAACTGTGTACGGATTGCTTCAATGGAGAAGCTCCAATGATGATTGGTCATCTGTACCAGATCACCATGAATCGGATTCGCAATAGCAATACCGACATTTTTCACCTGATCTGCGCCTGCTGCTCTAGCCTCATCCGATTGTAGATACGCGCGCATGGCATCGGCTAATTGCGGATATTGCGTGCACGCCAGAATGTTGACGGCACTAAGGACACCGGGTGACGTTTCCAATGCAAAACGGGCATTAGTACCACCGATATCTGCAAGTAATTTAGGGATACGCATGGTTAACTCCTGTTTTTTCTTACAGTAAACTTTGCTCTGTTTCCGGATCAAAAAAGACAGCTTTCGATAAATCAAAAGCCAAGCGCATTTTTTGCCCCGCTGTTGCTGCGGCGCGTGGATGCGTGCGGCAGGTAATCCGTTCTTGGTTAAAGCTGGTAAAGACGAGCGTATCTGGACCAGTAGGTTCAGTCAGATCGATCAGACAATCGACCTCAGTTGGATGGTAATTACTCGTAGATTCAGAACGACGGGCGCTGGCAGCGTCTGTCACGTGTTCAGGGCGAATACCTAAAATGATATCGCCATCCTTATTGCGCAAGCCTTTGATGGCGTTGAGATGAGAAGCCGGGATTGGCAGTACGGTATGCTGACCTGCATGTTCAGCCACAAAACCGACACCGTTCTCATGTGCTTGCAATTTTCCGCGTAAAAAATTCATCGAAGGCGAACCAATAAATCCAGCAACGAACATGTTCGATGGTCGATCATAGATTTCTTGCGGACTACCAAATTGCTGAACTACGCCATCTTTCATGACAGCGATTTTGTCGCCCAGTGTCATTGCTTCGACCTGATCATGTGTCACGTAGACGGTGGTTGTTTTCAGGCGTTGATGCAAGAGTTTGATTTCAGCGCGCATTTCTACGCGTAGCTTTGCATCCAGATTCGATAATGGTTCATCAAACAAAAACAAGGAAGGGTTGCGGGCAATAGCGCGCCCCATTGCTACACGCTGGCGCTGACCGCCTGACAAAAGGGCTGGCTTACGATCGAGTAAATGTGTCATTTGTAACGTCTCAGCAACACGGTCGACGATCTTTTTTTGTTCCGCCGCCGGTACTTTACGTATGCCTAGACCGAAGGAGATATTTTCGCGTACTGTCATCGTTGGATATAACGCATAGGACTGAAATACCATCGCTATATCACGTGATTTTGGTGGCACGTTATTGACGCATTTGTCACCAATATAAATTTCGCCTTCAGAGATTGTTTCCAGTCCGGCAATCATATTTAATAAGGTCGATTTACCGCAACCTGAGCCGCCAACTAAGATCAGAAATTCGCCATCTTTGATTTCTAAATTAATCCCCTTCAAAATTTCTGCGCCATTCGGGTACACCTTTCGTACACCGCGGATCGATAAGCTAGCCATGTTTGTTTCTCCTGATTGTTCTTTTACAGCGTGTACAAGACGAAAATAGCTTGTTGTCGCTGTGATTGATCTTTTATGTTTGTGACTGATGCTGTGACTGATCTCGTATTAACCTTTGACCGCACCCGCTGTTAGACCACGTACGAAATATTTACCTGCCAATAAATACAGTCCCAGCGTTGGTAACGCCGCGATAATCGCTGCTGCCATATTGACGTTGTATTCCGTCACGCCAGTTGAGGTATTGACCAGATTGTTCAGAGCAACTGTTACTGGTTGCGCGTCGGTTCCACCGAACACCACACCGAACAAAAAGTCATTCCAGATTTGTGTGAATTGCCAGATAAAGCACACCATAAAAATGGGCAGTGACAAAGGTAGAATGACGCTGCGATAAATTCGGAAAAAGCCTGCACCATCAATACGGGCTGCTTTGACTAATTCATCTGGCACGCTGATGTAGTAGTTACGGAAAAACAAAGTCGTGAATGCAACCCCGTAGACCACGTGGACAAATACCAGCCCCATTGTTGTATTCGCTAACTCAGCCATGCCTAATAACCGCGCCATTGGCAAAATCACGACCTGAAACGGGATAAAGCAACCCACCATCAACGCTGTGAAAATAATTTCTGAATACTTAAATTTCCAATGCGCCAACACATAACCATTGACTGAGCCGATGAGCGTTGAAATCAATACAGCTGGAACCGCCATCTTTACTGAGTTCCAGAAATACGGTGAAAGCCCATCGCAACGTACACCGGTACATGCACCACTCCAGGCTTTTTGCCATGCTGCAAAACTTGGATGCAGCGGGAAATCGAGCAAGTTACCACTGCGGATTTCATCAAGTGATTTGACCGACGTGGTCAGCATCACATATAACGGAGCGAGGTAGTAAAGCGCGCAGAACACCAGTAACGCATAGATAAAAATACGCCCTGGACTAAATGTAAATTGAGAACCCGTGGTGTGAGAATCAGTGCCCATGTTTGGCCTCCTTGCTTTCCAGATAAATCAATGGCACCAACACGGCCAATACGGTCATTAACATCATCATTGCCGAGGCTGCACCTAAACCTAACTGACCACGGGTGAATGAAAACTGATACATAAAAATGGCGGGTACATCTGACGAGGTGCCAGGGCCACCAGCGGTCAATGCCATCACCAGATCGAAGCTCTTAATCGCAATATGTGATAACACCAGCAGCACACTGAAAAACACAGGACGCAGTGCAGGAATTACGATACGGCGGTAGATCGTTGGTAAGCTGGCGCCATCCACCATGGCCGCTTTGATAATCGCGTCATCCACACCGCGCAAGCCCGCCAGAAACAAGGCCATGACAAAACCGGATGACTGCCACAGACCCGCGATGACAACGGTATAGATTGCCATGTCTGAGTCCACCAGCCAGTCCATGGAAAAATTCGGAAAGCCCCATTCATGAACCATTTTTTCCAGACCTAGACCTGGATTGAGGATCCACTTCCACGCCACACCAGTCACGATGAAAGACAGTGCCATTGGATACAGATAGATGGCGCGCAGCGCGCCTTCCATACGAATTTTCTGATCTAAAAACACGGCAAGTAACAAGCCGACGATCAGGCAAAATAAAATAAATAAGCCACCAAAGATACCAAGATTGGCTGCTGATACCCACCAACGATCGAGTTCAAATAAAGCCTGATATTGACCAAATCCAGTCAATTCATAATTTGGCATCAGACGAGAATCTGTAAAAGATAAATACGCAGTGAAGGCGATAAATCCATAAACAAACAGCAGAGAAGCAAATACGGTTGGCGATAACACCAGACGCGGTAACCAGATATCTGCAAATGCTTGCATGCGACCAGGCGCAGAGGCTTTTTTTTGTATAGCGGGAATATGTGTTTCTGACGGGGATGTAACCGACATGCTTGTCTCCGGGGGTGAGTTGAGCTGATGCAGGGGGGAGGTGCTACATCAACTCTCCGGCATCATCAATGACGATGCCGGTACTCGGGTGAACCTTATTTAGTTTTTGCTGCTTTTGCCAGTGCTTGAACAGCGGCTTGCGATGTCATGTTGGAATTCATGAATTTCGCAATCACGTCCTGGATCGCGCCTGCTTTTGCAGAGTCGATCGCCATGCCGTGGGCAAAGCTTGGAACAAAACTACCTGCTTTGCTTGAAGCATCCATGTCATCCATGGATTTTAATGCACAGCTATCAAACTTAGCGCGAGAAACGCCGGAACGTGCTGGAATTGAACCCTTGTTGAGGTTAAATACTTCCTGAAATTCAGGACTCATGACCGCAGTTGCCAAGGTCAGCTGTGCTTTTTGTGCATCCGCACCTTTAACAGCAAACATCGTCAGCGAATCAACGTTGAAGGTAAAGGATTTTTCTGTGCCAGGTGCAGCAACACATAAAAAATCTTTACCAGGCTGTTTGCCCGCAGCGGTGAATTCACCTTTAGCCCAGTCACCCATGAATTGCATACCAGCTTTACCGTTGATGACCATCGCTGTAGCGAGATTCCAGTCACGACCTGCTGCATCTTTGTCGATGTAGGTTTTGATCTTTGCCAGTGTATCGAAGGTTTTGATCATCGTTGGTCCAGTCAGTGTTGCCTGATCCAGTTGTACGATTGCTTTTTTATAGAATTCAGCACCGCCGATACCCAAGGCAACGGATTCAAACACGGTAGCGTCTTGCCATGGTTGACCACCATGCGCGATCGCAACATAGCCAGCTTTTTTGATTTTATCTGCAGCATCAAAAAATTCAGCAAAGTTGGTTGGTACTTTAGCGCCAGATTTTTTCAAGACTTCTGGATTGACCCACAACCAGTTAACGCGGTGAACGTTGACAGGTGCTGCGACATAATGACCTTTATACTTCATGATGTTGGTCAGCATTGGTGGTAAGGAGGCTTCCCATTTACCTTCAGCCGCTGCGGCGTCGATGTTGGCCAAAACGCCTTCATTACCCCATTCCTGAATGGATGGGCCCTTGATCAGAGCCGCCGTCGGAGCACTACCTGCAATGACGCGTGCTTTTAAGGCGGTCATGGCATTTTCACCCGCACCGCCAGCAACGGCAAAGTCTTTCCATGCGACGCCTTTGGCTTCCATCATTTTTTTCAGCTCAGCAACAGATTTTGCTTCGCCACCAGCAGTCCAATAATGCAATACTTCCACTTCGGCTGCGTTGGCGACACTAGTGCCAGCTAGTAAAGTTGTGCCTGTCAGAATAGCAAGTGTCAGTTTTTTGAGTTTCATTTGAGTCTCCGTTATATTTTATCGACTACTAATGTTAGTTCGGGCACGCTACAACATTGGCAGTGTGCCCGTTGATTTTTTCAAGCGTATTACCACCACGCCTCTACTTGAACGCCAGCAGACGTGCCGCTGGTACCGTTGTTGTAGACAGGACCGGAGTTGTTGCTAGCATTGACTGCAGCGGTAGCCGCATTGTTCCATTTGCCATAGCTGACGAAGAAACGCAGTTCTGGGCGTGCCCAGTAGCTTTCTCCCATCGCGATTGCTGGAGCGAAAGTCAGTTTCGTCAGACGTGCGTCTGCACCACCAGTCATCGACGTGACGCGGTCAGTACCCAGTTCCATTTGCAATTTCAGGTGCGGCAAAATGGCGTAGACTGGACGTACACCTAGGCTAGTCCAAGTTGTTGAGCCTGCATTGGATTTGTCTTTTTGCATCAAAGCCACGAATTCAGCACTGAATTGTTTCGTTGGTTGTACGACCAGATCATCAAAAATGCGAGTACGGGTAACATCAGAGCCAAGCAATGTGCTACCAGAAGAACCCATGCGACCGTTGCCAACACCAACACCTGTGCCCGGACCAACACCGTACTGGATGCCCAATGTATTGCCACCGCCCAAGACATCTTGCTTGTGCAATACGCTTAATTGCCAGCCACTATGAGTATTAGTTCCCTGGCCTTTAATTGCAGTCAGAATCGCATCGACTTTGCCGCCTTCATTGACTGGCAGACCTTCGTAGATAAAGTTTTGGCGAATTGCCGCAGTCGTGTTAACAACGAGCCCTGTTGTTGGATCGATGTTCGTTGCATCGTTATCTTTGAATAACGCATAACTGAATTTACCTGGACCTGCCTGAACACCATCAATACCACCACCGGTACCATTCAGATTCACGAATTGCAAATCAAGCATGTGGATATCTGGACGGTAGTAGTAACGTTTACCGATCCAAGCGACACCGCCTTGCAAGAAATCGACATTTTTTGCTTCAACATAAGCTTTAGCGATTTTCAGTGAGGCATTACCGAAATCAGAATTAGGACTCCAGGCATTTGCCCATAAAGTGCCAGTAAATGTGACGCCATCGACTGCTTTTGCCAATGTGGATGTATAACCACCTTCAAAGTAAGCATCACATTCGTTACCAAGACGGTATTTCATGGTGTTACCACCGAGGCCGAAACAGCTTTGTGGACCATGTGCGGAGCTGGAGCCCGCGCCGTCACGCAAATAACCATGAAAGCCATCTTCATCATGACCAGCATCAGCGTAAGTGAATCCGGAAGAGAGCGCGAGTGCGAGCGCCAAAGGCAATGCTTTGAGTGTAGTACGAGTCATTTTGTCTCCGTAATAGTTGAGTGAACAAGGCTCAACAAAGTCTGTGCTTTTTTATTTTTTGCTTTGAGCTTGTCTTTTTATTGCATGTCGATTGACAGCGATCGGAAGGTAACACCGCTACAAATGTGATTCCAACTACGGCGTTGAGTAGGTGGTGGTTGTTGTTAAGGTATTGATTTATAAGGAATTGCTATTTTCGATATGACGAAAATGCCTTACGTTTCTTTACAAAGTAAGTCGTAGATCAACGTTAAGAAATCGGATCTCATAGTCACAAGCGTGAAAATGAATATAAATAAAGACAATCATAAAATTTCATAAAAACTTACGTTTCTTTACAAATACCTAGTCTTCATTACGGACGCGGCACCACTTTGGTAGTCACTTCGGCTATAGTGTTCTCCGAGACAAAGAAGGATCCCTCAAGGTGCAAATAGAAAAAAAATTATTGCCCTATGCAGAATTTGCCAGCAAATCGACGCCTAAAAAAAAGTCTGACATCCTGAAGTCAGTGTTATTTTTAATCGTCTTTTTGCTGTTTTTAGCAAATGCGCATGCCCAGACCGTGCAAGTGCTTCATTGGTGGACATCTACTAGCGAAGAGAAAGCCATTGCAGTGTTGTCGGGGCGTCTGGCACAAGAAAATATCGTATGGAAAAATGCTGTGATTCCTAGTGGGTCAGGGATAGGGGCGGGTATTGTTCTCAAAAGCCGCATGCTGGCAGGTGATGCGCCGGAAGTTGCTCAACTGAACGGAGTGATGATTGCGGAATGGGCGCAACTCGGTTTACTTCAGGAAATGGATACCGCTGCCACCGCTGCGCGATGGGAAAAATTGCTACAGCCAACCGTCTGGCACCTCATACAGCCAAACGGTCATCCTGTCGCACTACCGCTTGGAATACACCGGATTAATACGCTTTTTTACAATCGCAAGCTTTTTGCTAAATACGATCTGACCGTACCAACTAACTGGGACGAATTTGAGATCACTGCCAAAAAACTGCAGCAACTTGGCATCATCCCACTGGCGCAAAGCTCAGAACCCTGGCAATTAGCGACGTTATTTGAGACGTTGGTGTTGTCTGAGTCCGATGCTAATTTTTATCGTGATGCATTCGTGAGTAAAAAATCGCAGGCATTTATTGACCCGCGCTTTGGACGTGCCTTGAGTCGCTTACGTAAGTTAAAACAATATATGCCTGTTCCCTTGACGGAACGCACCTGGTTTGCCACGACTAAATTGCTCGCTGATGGCGATGCTGCGATGCTGGTAATGGGCGATTGGGCAAAAGGTGAGCTGAACTCGTTGGGTTTAGCGACGGACAATGGGTTTTCTTGCACGGTAGTCCCTAACACCGGTAACTATCATTTATACGATATCGATACGCTGGTCATGATCAAAAAAGGCAATACTACCCACCTTGCTCAAGACAAAATAGCCCAAGTCGCACTACAACCTGCGGTGCAGTCGGAATACAATCAGCTTAAAGGATCCATCCCTGTCTTGCGCAATCCTGATCTGAGCAAAATGGACAGTTGCGCGCAAGCGTCCTGGAAAAGTTTTTCTCGTGGTGTAGAAAATCAGGTACCAAGTTTCTCACACCGGATGGCCACCGACGAAATTTCAAAAGAAGCCATTATTGCCGAAGTCATCCGTTTTTTTGTTGATGACCGTATCACTGTCAGTGAGACACAAAAACGGCTGGCAGCAATTTCACGTACTTTACCTAAATGAACCCTCGGTTATGACCCGCAAGATACTTATCGTCGATGACGATCAAAAAACCCGAACTCTATTAAAAGCGTATCTCGAAAAAAATCAGTACGAGGTCAGACTCGCCCATAACGGTGAGTCATTTTTGTCCGAATTTCAACGCTATGTTGATGAGTTGTCGATGGTTATCCTTGATGTCATGTTGCCAGATACCGATGGTTTCGCGCTATGTAAGATTGTTCGCCAACGCTCGAATATTCCGATCATTATGCTCACCGCTAGTTCGGATGAAACTGATCGTGTGGTCGGACTGGAACTCGGTGCTGATGACTACATTGGCAAACCGTATAGCCCCCGTGAACTGTTAGCGCGTATCAAGGCAATTCATCGTCGCATGGGGTCGGAAAGCAACGGCCCACCACGCTATTATCGTTTTAATGGTTTCACCCTTGATGCACTCGAGCGCACTGTCGTAAATGCAGAATCGGAAATCGTACCACTGACAGGGCTTGATTTTCAGTTGTTGAAATACTTTGTCGAACATCCTGGCGATATTTTGGATCGCGGTATCTTGTGCGAAGAAACGCGCGGCCGTGATTCGGGCCCCTTAGATCGTTCGCTGGATGTGCAGATTAGCCGCTTGCGTCTGCGTCTCAACGATGACGCCAAACAGCCGTTTATTATCAAAACGGTGCGTGGTGCAGGTTATGTGTTTTCAGTGGATGTCAGTGTGTCCAATGCCTGATCAGCCTCGTCCACGTCCTTGGTTGCAAAGAATATTGCCTTCGTCGTTGCTTGGGCGATTGTCGATCGTCATGGTTGCGGGGGTGATGCTGACACAGTTTGTCGGTAATGCATTCTGGGCGGCGCAGATGCGCAAGGAATCGCAGATCGAAGTGACTGAATCGTCACAGCACTTAGCGCAAAGTGCTGCGTCGACGATCCGATTTTTTATGAGTCCACCGCCAAATTTCCGGCCTTTAATCATTCAGCAATTTCGTGAAATGGGTGGGACGCGTTTTTACGTTAATTTAAATAGCACACCCATTAAAATTAAAGATATTCCAGAAGAAGCGTTGACGGCGCTTGCCAAAGAAAAGTTTGGTGCTGCATTAAAAAAGGTACTACCTAACATTTCTAAAACGCAGATCAATTTCACTTGGCCTGCTGACTTGGTATTATCGGAAGATGGCGCGGGTATTGGCGATGTCCCTGATCGTTGGGTGCAGCATATTTTGGTGACTAAACCCAATCCGGCACCGATACTGGTATTGCAAATAGAGATGGAGCCTGATCACTGGCTATATCTGGCTACGCTGATGCCAAATCCCTATTTTTTAGACAGCAATGATCCCTTATCTGGTGATCGGGTTGTATTACAGGCGCTATCCTTGGCGGCGGTTTTATTGTTATCAATTTTGGTTGTGAGTTGGATCACTCGACCATTGGCGGCGCTTTCTGATGCGGCCTCGGCATTTGGTAATGGTGAGAGCGCCCCTGAGCTTCCTGAAACGGGTAGCCGTGAATTTATTAACACTGCACGCGCCTTTAGTGCCATGCGTGAACGTATTGCCCGCTACATTGAAGACCGCGAACGGTTGTTTGTCTCTATTTCACATGATTTAAGAACACCGATCATGCGCTTGAAGCTACGTGCTGAGTTATTGGACGATGATGATGTCAGAAGCGAGTTCCACGATGATCTTGATGAGCTAGATATGATGGTCAAAGGGGCGCTACAATGCGTCAAGGATAGTGATATTTATGAAAATCCAACCCAGATCCGTTTAGACCCGTTAATTGGCCGCATGGTGCGTGGAGTCGGTTTGGCTGGTCATCAGATTTTATTTCAAGAGTGTGGCCTCACTGTCTCTGCTAAACCACTTGCCCTAAAACGGGCGATTGGAAATTTGCTCAATAATGCGATTCACTACGGCAAACAAGTCGAAATCTGTGCCTTGGAATCGGATACCGCGATTGAGATACAGATTCGTGATCACGGACCAGGTGTTCCTGAGGAAGCGCTTGCACGTCTGTTTGATCCCTATGTACGGCTTGATCATGGCCGTCAGCAAAACCAGACGGGCTTAGGGCTGGGGCTGAGTATTGCGCGAGATATTGTGCATGCACATGGCGGCGAATTGCTATTGAGTAATGCTGTTGGTGGAGGCTTGCTGGCGTGTATTCTGTTACCTAAACGATCATGACATTGGTCGTCATGGGTGATGAAGGTCGTCTCAACCATCGTTGAAACGACCAGAAACAGCGCTCACACGGTATAGCCTGCGCAGTCCCCCCTCATACTAAGAAGTCTTACATAAGCGATGGGATAGATAACGCTATGTGACTATGCATAGTTGATAATCAATGGTGAATGATCAGAGAACCGTTGCTCTTTATAGATCGACGCTGAAGTTGCTTTGGCGCTGATGCCAGGTGTCGCGACATGGTAGTCGATCCGCCATCCAACATTATTTGCCCAGGCTTGTCCGCGGTTACTCCACCACGTGTAGGCTTCTGCGGTGGTATCAGGGTGCAGTCGGCGATAGACGTCGACCCAGCCTTGTTCATCAAATAAGCGGGTCAGCCACGCACGTTCTTCAGGTAAAAAGCCAGAATTTTTCTGGTTGCTTTTCCAATTTTTTAAATCGATTTCTTTGTGGGCGATGTTCCAGTCACCACAAATCACCAGTTCTCTTCCTTCAGCGATGAGATCAGCCAAATGCGGGAAAAATTCATCCATAAAACGGAATTTAGCTTCTTGTCGCTCAGGTGAAGAAGAACCCGATGGGCAGTACACGGAGATAACCGACAGATCGCCAAAATCACAACGGACATAACGACCTTCTGCGTCAAATTCTCCGCTGCCAAAGCCGATATGGACGGCATCTGGCTTTTGTTTGCTATATACGCCAGTGCCAGAATAGCCTTTCTTCTCGGCGTAATGAAAATGACCGTGGTAGCCATGGGGGTTTAAGAAATCGGCGGTCATGTCATCGACTTGTGCCTTGAGTTCCTGAACACAGACGAAGTCAGGATCTTCTTTTTCCATCCATTCAAAAAAGCCTTTTTTTGCCGCAGAGCGGATGCCATTCAGATTGGCAGAAATGATTTTTGTCATAGCAAATCCCAGAAAATCTTCTCATCAACAGAGACAAAAAAAACTGACATGAAGTGATTGTTCAGTCAGTTTCTTTTTGAATTAGGTGCTGAGTTTGTTTTTAAAATAGTGTTGAACGGAAACGCATTCGCAACGTGACCGTCAACTTAACTACAAACTTACATTAAACCTTATACCGCGCCGTACTTATCGCGATACGCAGCTACAGCCGCTTTGTATTGCGTCAATTGCGCGTCGGCACCAGCGGCGGATAGGTATTCAAATAAATCGTTCAGGTTACCAATCGATACCACAGGCATGTTGTATGCATTGCTGACTTCTTGTACTGCTGAATGGGCAGACAAGGCGTCATCTTTGCCAGAACGTTCCATCCGGTCCAACGCGATCAGTACGGCACAGGGTGTTGCACCTGCTGCGCGGATCATTTCGACGGATTCACGCACGGACGTACCTGCAGAGATCACATCGTCGATGATCACAACTTTACCCTTTAGCTCAGCACCAACGATGGTGCCGCCTTCGCCGTGGTCTTTAGCTTCTTTGCGGTTATACGCAAAAGGGACATTGCGGCCACGTGCTGCCAGCGCAACTGCGGTGGCCGATGCCAAGGTAATTCCTTTGTAGGCTGGGCCAAACAGCATGTCAAATTCAACGCCGGAATTGATCAGGGTGTCTGCATAGAATGCAGCGAGTTTGCCCAGATTCGCGCCGTCATTAAAGAGACCAGCATTAAAAAAGTAAGGTGAGTTGCGACCTGCTTTTGTCACAAAATCGCCAAAGCGGATGACGCCAGCTTTAACGGAAAACTCGATAAATTCTTGTCGTAAATTGCTCATGATGTTTTTTCTTTCACTGCGATGTCGGTCCTGCCGACATCGTTATTCAATCAGCCTGCTAATTTCTTTTTGAGTAGTTCGTTGACCTGCGCAGGATTGCCTTTGCCTTTGGTTGCTTTCATGGCTTGTCCCACCAACGAGTTAAAGGCTTTTTCTTTGCCGGCGCGGTATTCGTCAACCGATTGCTGATTTGCTGCCATGACTTCATCGATAATTTTTTCGAGCGCGCCAACGTCAGAAATTTGTTTCAGACCTTTTGACTCAATGACGTGATCTGCCAGATTGACATCGGCGGATGGCGCTTGCCACATGCCAGCAAATACTTCTTTGGCGATCTTGTTGGAGATCGTGCCGTCGGCAATACGTTGCAGCAAGACTGCTAACTGCGTAGCAGAAACAGGGATGGCGCTGATGTCGATGCCTTCGCGATTGATTGTCGATGCCACGTCACCCATCATCATGTTGGCGGCAGGTTTCGCTTGCGCAATACCAGCAGCGTTGACCACGGCTTCAAAATAGTTAGCAACGCCTTTGGATTGTGTCAGAATCGTTGCATCGTATTCTGGCAGGCCAAATTGTTCTACAAAGCGGCTACGCATTGCGCCTGGCAATTCAGGCATCGTGCTGCGTACTTTTTCTACCCATTCTGCGCTGACTTTTAATGGTGGCAAATCTGGGTCTGGGAAGTAGCGGTAATCCTGCGAATCTTCTTTACTGCGCATGGAGCGCGTTTCTTTTTTGTCGGGATCATACAGACGCGTCTCTTGTACCACGGTACCGCCATCTTCGATCAGTTCGATTTGACGACGTACTTCGTGATTGATTGCTTCTTCTAAAAAGCGGAACGAGTTCAGATTCTTGATCTCAGCGCGGGTGCCGAATTCTTTTTGGCCGACCGGACGCACGGAAACGTTGGCGTCGCAACGGAAAGAACCTTCTTGCATATTGCCGTCACAAATATCGAGCCACATGACTAACGAGTGTAAGGCTTTCGCATACGCAACCGCTTCCGCAGCACTGCGCATGACAGGTTCAGTCACGATCTCCAACAAAGGTGTGCCAGCGCGGTTAAGATCAATACCGGTCATGCCTTGATAGTCTTCGTGCAGCGATTTGCCCGCGTCTTCTTCCAGATGCGCGCGGGTCAGCTGGATGTTTTTGACTTCGGATTTGCCATCTTTTTCAACCACGCAGGCAACGTAACCACCTTGCACGACAGGGATTTCAAACTGACTGATCTGGTAGCCTTTTGGCAGATCTGGATAAAAATAGTTTTTACGCGCGAAGATCGACTCAGGTGCAATCGTTGCACCGACCGCCAGGCCGAACTGAATCGCTTTTTCTACTGCTGCTTTATTCATCACTGGCAACACGCCGGGCAAGGCCAGATCCACTGGGCTAGCTTGTGTATTTGGTTCTGCACCAAACTGAATGGATGAACCACTAAAAATCTTTGAATTGGTTCTAAGTTGGACGTGTGTCTCAAAACCGATAACTACTTCCCATTGCATAGCAGTTCCTTTTCTTTCATCTTGCTGGGACAATCTGAGATACGTCCCGGTCAATTGTATTAAATCGTATGTTGCTGTTTTCTCTGATTCAGACGAACCACTGCCGCGTTATTCTTCGTACTGGCATTTGCCATTACTGACGTCGACTTTCAGTTCGGTAAAATTCATTCTTGATCCACACAGCGCCGGACAGGTTGGCCTGAGGTGAACCGTACCACCTTCGCGTTCAACACGAATGCTGCATTGGTAGCCACGATCAAAATCGTAGCCCCGCTCATTGCGGGCAGCCACGGCATCTTTGAGGGTGATACGCCAACCTTTGTCGGTCACTTCTGCTTGTAACTGATCATCTTTATCAATACTGCATTCGTGACCATGATCACTACGGAGCAGCGAAGATTCCCACTGAAAATTGTCAATCTGGTTTCCTCGAAGTTGTATGTGTGCCTGGTCGGTATAAATCAAGCGTTCACCTTTCCCACCTTCTTGCTTAGTCTGTGTGCACTGTAAATGCAGATCGAGCGCTGGCTCTTGAGCCAGTGCCACGAAACTCGCGCTACTTAACAGCAGGGCGACCAGAAATGTGGGCAGGAAGCGGACCATTTTCATACCGGTGAGCGTTGGTGCCAATCAGTGGCTTGCTGGTATTGATGCGCGACGTTGAGTAGCCGTGCTTCATCAAAATAATTTCCGATCAATTGCAAGCCGACTGGACGTTTTCCATTCTTTTCACCTTGACCAAAACCACATGGAATCGACATCCCCGGTAAGCCTGCGAGACTAGTGGAAAGAGTAAAAATATCTGCCAGGTAGTTTGCTACTGGATCGTCAGATTGCGCACCCAGATCCCACGCAACGGTAGGAGCGACAGGGCCCATGATCACATCACATTGTTGGAAGGCAGCAGCAAAATCCTGCGCGATCAGACGGCGGATTTTTTGTGCTTGTAGGTAGTAGGCATCGTAGTAACCATGCGATAACACGTAAGCACCGACCAGAATACGGCGCTTGACTTCGTCGCCAAAACCTTCAGTACGTGACTGACGATACATGTCGTTCAGATCTTTATAATCTGCCGCACGGTGACCATACCGGACACCATCAAAGCGACTCAGATTGGACGATGCTTCTGCTGGTGCGATAACGTAGTAAACCGGAATCGACAAGGCTGTTTTTGGCAATGAAATATCAACCAATGTCGCACCGAGTTTGACGTATTCATCCAATGCCGCACGAACAGCTTGTTCGACGTCCGGTGCCAAGCCTTCGCTGAAAAATTCTTTTGGTACGCCGATACGCAAGCCTTGCAATGATTTGTTCAGATTCCGGTTAAAGTCCTCGGCTTTACGTTCAACCGAGGTAGAGTCTTTTTCATCAAAGCCGACGATGGCATTGAGTAACATGCCGCAGTCTTCGGCTGTCTGGGCAATCGGGCCGCCTTGGTCCAGTGACGAAGCAAAAGCGATCATGCCGTAGCGAGACACGCTACCGTAAGTTGGCTTGATGCCTGTTACGCCGCAAAACGCAGCGGGTTGACGGATGGAGCCGCCCGTATCAGTACCTGTCGTTGCTGGTGTCAGGCGCGCTGCAATCGCTGCTGCCGAGCCGCCGGAAGAGCCGCCTGGTACGGCTGTTTTGTCCCATGGGTTTTTAACGGGGCCGAAATAAGAATTTTCATTGGCAGAGCCCATTGCAAACTCGTCGCAATTGAGTTTTCCCAACGTTACCATCCCCGCTTGTGCGAGTTTTTCAACGACAGTTGCATCGAACGGACTGACGTAGTTTTCTAGCATGTGCGAACCGGCGGTAGAGCGCAGATGACGGGTCACAAAAATATCTTTATGCGCAATCGGAATACCAGTTAAAGCCGTGGCATTGCCACTGGCCAGTAAGGCATCTGCGGCAGCGGCTTGCTGTAAGGTGAACGCAGGATCAACGTGCAAAAATGCGTTGAGGTCGCTGGCCGCAATCCGGTCTAAGAAATGTTGTGCGAGTTCCGTCGCAGAAATCTGTTTGCTATGGAGCAGTGCAGATAATTGGGCAAGGGTTTTAGTATGCATGTTTTATTCCGGAAATCTTATTCAATGACCTTTGGTACGAGATACAGACCATCTTGTGTGGCTGGTGCGCATTGTTGGTACTCATCACGGTGATTGCTCTCAGTGACAACGTCTTCACGCAGACGCAGCGCCAGTTCTGGCAACAAAGCAGCAATAGGGTGGCTCAATGGCGCAACGCCAGTAGTGTCGACCGCTTTGAGCTGTTCAGCCAGAGAAAAAATCCCATTGAGCTTGTCGAGCGTGGAGTCCGCTTCAGAGGCGGAAATATTTAGTTTTGCCAAATTGGCAATACGCGTTACATCGTTGATGGTCAGTGACATGATTTATGGGCGCTTAAAGCGCAAAAATAGTCCAAAAGAGTGTCAAAAAAGAGTATTGGAATTGTTACAAAATAGCGCCGCTATCCGGTGAACTTCTTGTTGACGAGAGGTGTCAGTGCAACAAATGACCCGAAATGCACATCTGATGACTTAATGTCATAATTTTGTGTTAATTCCATGTAACTTTTTATAAATCCCGATACGATATTTTAGGTGTTGGTATCGAGTAAATTTAAGAAGATTATAAGGTAGAATGGCGGGTTAATGCCCTAATGGCTTACTAAATCCCTTAACTTAGCGTCATCCGTGGTTTAGCAAAGCGTCTTACACCGCACAGACAGGGTAAAAATTTCGTGGTGCAGCTAACTTCATCGTCGATGAAGGGAGCTATGTGGGAAGCTATAGAGGCAACTACATAGGAAGCTGCACGCAACAATCGTTAAATACAGGACAATACATGTTTGGTTTCTTACGCAGTTATTTCTCAAACGATCTGGCGATCGACCTTGGTACCGCTAATACATTGATTTATGTCCGTAGTCAGGGCATCGTTCTGGACGAGCCGTCGGTAGTAGCGATCCGGCAAGAAGGCGGTCCAAACGGTAAAAAGACGATTCAGGCCGTTGGTAAAGAAGCAAAACAGATGCTGGGCAAAGTGCCAGGCAATATCGAAGCGATTCGTCCAATGAAAGACGGCGTGATTGCTGACTTTACGGTTACTGAGCAAATGCTCAAGCAGTTTATCCGTATGGTGCACGACACAAAATTCTTCAAACCATCCCCACGTATCATCATTTGCGTTCCTTGCGGTTCAACCCAGGTTGAGCGTCGCGCGATTCGTGAATCTGCACTGGGTGCCGGCGCTTCTCAGGTTTACCTGATCGAAGAGCCAATGGCTGCTGCAATTGGTGCTGGCTTGCCAGTGTCTGACGCGACAGGTTCCATGGTCGTGGATATCGGTGGTGGTACAACTGAAGTTGGTATCATTTCGCTGGGCGGTATGGTGTACAAGGGCTCGGTCCGTGTTGGTGGCGACAAGTTTGATGAAGCGATCGTGAACTACATCCGTCGTAACTACGGCATGCTGATCGGCGAACAAACAGCTGAAGCGATCAAAAAAGCGATCGGTTCTGCGTTTCCAGGCTCAGAAGTGAAAGAAATGGAAGTCAAAGGACGCAACTTGTCCGAAGGTATCCCACGTTCCTTCACAATTTCCAGTAACGAAATTCTGGAAGCACTGACTGATCCACTGAACAACATCGTTTCCGCAGTGAAAAACGCGTTAGAACAAACGCCACCAGAACTGGGTGCCGATATTGCTGAAAAAGGCATGATGCTGACCGGCGGCGGTGCGTTGCTGCGCGATCTGGATCGTTTGCTGATGGAAGAAACTGGTTTGCCAGTGATTGTGGCTGAAGATCCATTGACTTGCGTGGTTCGAGGCTCCGGTATGGCGTTGGAGCGTATGGATAAACTGGGTTCTATCTTCTCTTACGAGTAATAGGGCTAGAGATCATAGTAAATTGATATTTTCAATTTTTGATCGATAGACTGATATACGACTGTTTAACTAAGCCCTATTGACGTTTGGTTTTCTGTGATGAACAACGCAGGCCACTGAATGATCTCTACTGGGATCTTTTTTGCTAGTCTGGTTATATTGAGAAGCGCGTGCTGTCAGGGGCTAAGGGCTTGTGGAATAAGGTGATTGCTGATGTCCGCTGGTCTTACTCTGATAGTCACGTAAAAATTGTTGCAGAGCCGGCCGCTAATCTGTCGGCTTTTTGCTTTTTGAACGCGCGCAGCCAGTAATGGCATTGCGATGCGGATAGGCAAACCTGTTTCTGATGATTGATATAGTATGGATTACAGTCCGCCACCCCTCTTTAAGCAAGGCGCATCCGCCCGTGCCAGAGCGATTTTTTTCACGATCCTGGCAATTTTTTTGCTGGTTGTTGACTCTCGTCTGAAATCATTGACGCTCGTCCGGCAGGTCATCGGTACCGTCCTCTATCCGGTACAAATGGTTGCCGCTATTCCGAGCCTGACTGTGGGTAACCTGTCGCATTATTTCGTTTCCATGAATGAACTGGATAAAGAGAATGCCAGCCTCAAACGTCAGCGCACTGCCAATGCCGACGTGTTACAGCAAACGGCACAGTTGCAGTCTGAAAATAATCATTTACGTCAATTACTCGATGCCCGTGAACGTCTGCCAGTGAAATCGGTGCTTGCGGAGATCATCTACGATGCGCGTGATCCCTCGACCCGCAAAGTGATTGTCGACCGTGGTATCAAGGATGGTGTTGGTTTGGGGCAGCCTGTGATTGATGATTTGGGTGTCGTTGGGCAGGTGACCCGGGTTTTTCCATTGACAGCAGAAGTGACATTACTGACGGATAAAAATCAGGCGATTCCGGTTCAGATTTTGCGTAACGGCCTGCGCAGTGTCGCTTACGGACGCGGAGAATCAGCGTATCTGGATATGCGCCTGACCTCAAATGCTGATATTCAGAGCGGCGATCAGTTAGTGACCTCGGGTATTGATGGTATTTATCCACCGGGTCTCTCGGTGGCAAAAGTAGTCCAGGTAGAAAGTAAAGCAGTCACGACCCTGGAAAATATTTTGTGTGTACCAACGGCAGGTATTGATCGCAACAAACAACTATTGATCTTACAGGTATCTACAAATAACTTACCGCGTCCTGACACAGAAGATGTCAGAGCAAAAAAAGAAAAAATTAATCGTAAAGTGACGCGTGATACCACGCCGCCGCCGAGTGACACCAAGCCAGTTGATCAGCCATCTTTAGCGCAGACGGCGAGCAAAGAAGCGGCGACGTTAGATGCAGCCAGAGGACAGGTCGGAAAAGCAGCGCCAGTAAAAGTCGATGTGCCTAAAGTGGATGCTGCCAAAGTTGAAGCGACCAAACCAGTCAATAAGGAAGCAGGAAAATGACGCAACCGCATTACATCTTGTTGCCAGTTAATTCTGTTTTTATCATATTTAGTCTGGCGCTCGCATTTTTACTTAATTTTTTACCGTGGGGCGGATTTATCGCAGTCCCTGATTTTGTGGCATTGGTCTTAGTGTTCTGGAGTATTCATCAGCCGCGTAAAGTGGGGATTGGCGTTGCGTTCACCATGGGTTTGTTGATGGATGTCCATGATGCTATCCATCTTGGTGAAAATGCGCTTGCTTATACATTGCTGACGTACTTTGCGATCACAATCCACCGACGTGTATTGTGGTTTCATCCATTGACACAGTCTTTACATGTATTCCCGTTGTTTCTTTTCGTCCAGTGTCTGCAAATTGCGGTACGCCTGATTGTTGCGCCTGATGCGCATTTTCCAGGGTTGTTGTATTTTTCTGAGAGTATCGTCACTACCGCATTATGGCCAATAGCAACGTTGATATTACTGGCGCCGCAACGACGTGCGATTAATAAAGATGATACCCGTCCGATCTAATTTGCACGCTTATTTACTGTAGTTGCTGTACGCTAACTTAATATCATGAATGAACTAAAGAACACGGAACGCGAACTCTATTTTTTCCGTCTGCGTCTGATATTTATCGGCATATTCGTGTTCGCCTGCTTTGCTGCATTGATCTCACGTTTTGTGTGGTTGCAGATCGTAAAGCATGACGACTACGTTTTACTCGCCGATGAAAACCGTATCGATATCGTCCCAGTAGTGCCGAACCGTGGCTTAATCATGGATCGGAACGGCGTGATTCTGGCCCAGAATTACTCTGCGTACACCTTAGAAATTACACCTTCTAAGATTACGGAGGATATGGATCAACTGATCGATGACCTCTCAGCCTTAGTCGACATCCAACCCAAACACCGCAAGCGTTTTCGTAAATTATTAGAAGAATCAAAAAATTTTGAAAGTCTGCCCATCCGTACTCGTCTGACTGATGATGAAGTCGCCCGCTTTACGGCACAGCGTTACCGATTTCCGGGTGTCGATATTCAGGCGCGCTTGTTCCGGCAGTATCCGCAGGGTGACAGCGCTTCGCATGTGATTGGTTATATTGGTCGTATTAGTCCTAAAGACGCCGATATCATTGACGATATGGAAGACAGTGCCAATTACAACGGTACCGATTACATCGGTAAAGAAGGTCTGGAGAAAAGTTACGAAACCGCCTTACACGGCACCACAGGGTTTGAACGTGTAGAAGTCTCTGCCAATGGTCGCGCTGTTCGTACCTTGTCACGAACGCCACCGACCCCAGGTCAAAATCTGATTTTGTCTGTGGATATTGAACTGCAGAAAGTGATTGAAGAAGCTTTTGGTGATCGTCGTGGCGCTCTCGTGGCGATTGAGCCAGAAACCGGCGATGTCCTGGCGTTTGTCTCCAAACCGACATATGACCCAAACTTGTTTGTTGAAGGTATTGATCAGCAAAGCTGGACGGAGTTAAATACGTCTGAGGACCGACCATTATTAAATCGTCCCCTATCCGGTACCTATCCACCTGGTTCTACCTATAAACCCTATATGGCATTGGCAGCGCTGGAACTAGGCAAACGTACCACTTCACAAGCCGTCGCCGATACCGGCTTTTTCATGTTTGGCGGTCATCGTTTCAATGATGATAAACCTGGTGGGCATGGCGTGGTCGATATGTTCCGCTCCATCGTTGTCTCATGCGATACCTACTATTACTTGCTAGCGAACGACCTTGGTGTGGATACGATCCACGACTTTATGAAACCATTTGGCTTTGGACAAAAGACCGGTATCGATCTGGAACATGAAAAGGTTGGTTTGTTACCATCCACTGAATGGAAGCGTACTGCCTACAAAAAAGCCGTTCAGCAAAAATGGTATGCCGGTGAAACGATCTCTCTAGGTATTGGTCAGGGCTACAACAGTTTTACCCCGCTGCAGATGGCCCACGCCATTGCAACGCTGGCCAATAACGGCGTTGTCATGAAGCCGCATCTGGTGAAGATGACCGAAGATCCGAAGACACGGCAAAAGGTACTGACTGTGCCAAAAGAGAGTTACCGTATTCCGCTCAAGCAAGAAAATATCGACTTTATTAAAAATGCCATGGTTGGTGTGACGACCGTTGCGGGCGGCACTGGCTTCGCCAAATTCCATGATGCTGAATATATCTCTGGTGGTAAAACGGGGACGGCACAAGTGATTGGGATCAAAAAAGGTGAAAAATACAATGCCAAGAATACGGCTGAGCGGCAGCGTGATAATGCCTTGTATATTGCATTTGCCCCAGCCGATAAACCGCGTATTGCGTTGGCGATGGTGGTAGAAAATGGTGGGTTTGGTGCAGAGTCAGCGGCACCGATTGCTCGTAAAGCATTGGATTATTATTTGCTTGGCAAGCGCCCATCAGACAAAGATAAAGCGCCGACCGTGAAAAGCGATGCGGCAGCAACGTCGTCGACGCAGACCGATGGAGCGACGGATCCAGCAGCGCAAGAGATAAGGGATTGATCATGCAACACTCACGCTTTAACTGGCAATCCATGCGATCGCATATTATGGTGTTTGATGCCCCATTGGCCATTTTATTGTTCCTGATTATGTCGATTGGTATCGTCACGTTGTACTCGGCTGGCATTGATTTTCCGGGGCGGGTTGAAGACCAGTTGCGTAATATTCTGGTGTCGTTTGTCATCATGTGGGTATTTGCCAATATTCCACCGCAAACCTTAATGCGATTCGCAATCCCGATTTATAGCTTTGGGGTGGCGTTGCTGTTAGCCGTGGCTGCCTTTGGGATGGTGAAGAAAGGGGCACGTCGCTGGCTCAATGTAGGTACGCCCATCCAGCCCTCCGAGATCATGAAAATTGCCACGCCGTTGATGCTGGCCTGGTATTTTCAGAAGCGTGAAGGTGCGCTACGTTTAAAAGACTTTATCGTTGCGACGGTTATTTTATTGATACCCACGGGATTAATCGCCAAACAACCGGATTTGGGAACGGCGCTGTTGGTTGTTGCAGCAGGGTTTGCGGTTATTTTTCTGGCAGGTTTGTCATGGAAAATTTTGATTTCGCTCATCACGTTTGTTGCTGTTGTGACGCCGACGGTCGTGTGGCCCTACCTGTTGCATGACTATCAACGGGACCGTGTACTCACGATGCTTGACCCGACCCGTGATCCATTGGGTAAAGGATTTCACATTATTCAGTCGACAATTGCTGTGGGTTCCGGTGGCTTACATGGCAAAGGTTGGTTGAAGGGAACGCAGGCGCATCTGGAGTTTATTCCCGAACGGACTACCGATTTTATTTTTGCTGTCTTTTCTGAAGAATTTGGTTTTATTGGTAATCTGGTATTGGTTAGTTTGTATTTTTTATTGATACTACGTTGCTTGATGATCGCTGCTAATGCCCCGACGCTATTTGCGCGTTTGATGGCTGGTTCAGTGACCATGATATTCTTTACCTATGCGTTCGTGAATATGGGTATGGTGAGCGGTATTTTGCCAGTTGTTGGTGTTCCTTTACCGTTTCTCAGCTACGGTGGGACCGCGTTGGTCACCTTAGGTATGGCCGCGGGTATCATGATGAGCGTACAACGTAATCGTAAGTTGGTGCAGACATGAAAAGACCTTTTTCAAAAAAGCAATTACAGCGGTGTTATTTGGTGGCAGCACCAGCACTCTTTTTAGTCGCGTGTGGTACAGCGCCGAAGCAGCCAATGATCATCGCTGATACGGCCAGGCCAGTCGCTACTACCGGCTCGTCCAGTCAGACGCCGGTATTGCCCAAAGCAGGATCTGGCAAAGGTGGCTACTACAAAGATGACGGCCCAGGTGATAGTCCACCTCAAGGCTTAGAATCCACGGTGGATCCCATACCTGTTCTCGAAGACTTTTCGCGTTCAGCAAACAAACCTTATGTTGTTTTTGGGAAAACTTATTCGCCACTGGTCGACAACTCCACGCCATTCATTCAACGCGGTATCGGCAGCTGGTACGGTAAAAAATTTCATGGGCAAAGAACATCTTCCGGTGAACTGTACGATATGTACAAAATTACAGCTGCCCATCCCACCTTGCCGATTCCTTCCTATGCCAGAGTGACCAATTTATCTAACGGTAAACAAATTATTGTCCGTATCAATGATCGTGGTCCATTTCATTCAAACCGGATAATAGATTTATCCTACACCGGCGCATTAAAACTGGATTTGTTAGGTAAGGGTAGTATGCAGATTGAGGTAGAGCGATTATTACCTGTCGATATTGCACGCATGGCCGAGAATCGTAAAAATCAAGCTGGTACAAACGTAGCGATAGCGGCACGCGATGCTTCTCATAACCAGCCTGTTTCACAGGTGCCCGCGCCACAAGTGGTACAAACTAGCGCGACAGTCGCTAAATCTACATCGTCACTCGGTGACACGATTAGTATCGATGATTTGATTGCCTCGCAGCAGGGAAAACAAGTAGGACTTGCTGATAAGCAGGAAAAAACCACCGTCGCACTACCTGAGAGTACGGCTGATAAGCCTTCAATAACGGCTGCCCAACCAGTTGCGCAGCCGACAGCGAGTAGCGCCTATTACTTACAATTCGGGGCGTATGCGATTCGTTCTAATGCTGAGTCCATCCTCAATCACCTGAAAAGCCATGCTGAAAATCGCTTGCCTGGTTTTGATATTGTCCAGCAAGGTAGTTTGTACCGTTTGGTCAGTGGTCCATTCCAGAGTCGTTCTGAGGCAATGACAGCGCTGGCGCAAGCAGGCGACTTAGGCGTTGGACGGCCGCTTGTGGTACAGCGCTGAGACTAACGCCGTAAAGTACGGAAGCAGGGAGTTTCACCCTGCTTTTCATTTCATTCCTCTACTTCGCCTTGCTTCATTTCTAACGCTAGTTGGTACAGCGCATTTTTTTTCAGACCCGTCAGTTGTGCGGCCAGATTGGCTGCCTGCTTAACGGAGCATTCTTCCAATAAAATTGTTAATACTCGTCGCGCTTCGAGATCGTTGTCTCCCTCCGCTTGCTGGCTTGCATCAAGTAAAATGACGTACTCGCCTTTTTCGCGATGCGCATCGGCCGCGAGCCACGCGGGTGCTGCGCTGAGTGGGCAGCGGTGGATTTCTTCAAATAACTTACTCACTTCACGTGCAAGCACGACTTGGTGATCACCACCAAAGACCTCCAACATGGCGTTGATTGTTTCAGTGATGCGATGCGGTGCTTCATAAAAAATCAGGCTCGCAGGGATATGTAGCAGACTGCGCAGGGTGGTTTCGCGCTGTCCTGCCTTCGCTGGTAAAAAACCTACAAAATAAAAACGGTCCGCCAGTAATCCACTCGCAGACAAAGCGCTGATGGCTGCCGAAGCGCCAGGTAATGGTGTCACTGGGACGCCTGCAAGCTTCAACACATCAACGATTTTTGCGCCTGGATCGGAGACACCGGGTGTCCCGGCATCGGAAACTAAGGCAATCCGTTCACCTGCTTGTAACCGTTGCAGAATTTTTTCAGCGACTTCGCGCTCATTGTGCTGATGTGCCGCGATTAAGGGTTTCTGAATGCCATACCGCCCCAAAAGTTGCGCAGTGTTACGGGTATCTTCACAGGCAATTGCGTCGACCAATGAAAGCAAGTGTAAAGCACGTAAGGAAATATCAGCGATGTTCCCGATCGGTGTGGCGACTACATATAATGTGCCGGCTGGATAACTTTGCCGTACCACTGCATCGATAACAGTCGGGCTCATAGTCAGACTTGTCGTCAGTGTCGATTCGGTGTTGCTCATACCCAGCCATTCAAAATAATCAAAACCAGATTGTACGACAATGAGACGTCAAACCGTTCAAGAATGTACCCTAGAAGACAAGAGAACCGATCGCCGTCGCCAGGGCGACGAGGGCGAACTACAGGCAATGCGTTACCTCGAACAAGCCGGACTGCGCCTTGTTCAAAGGAATTTTTTATGCAAGGGCGGTGAGATTGATCTCATCATGCGCGACAAAAAGACGCTGGTGTTTGTCGAAGTACGGGTCCGTAACTCAATGCGCTTTGGCGGTGCGATTGCCAGTATTACACCGGCAAAACTTCGGAAAATGCGACATGCTGCGCAATTGTATTTAATGCAACTCAAATCACTACCTGCATGTCGATTTGACGTAATCGCTATCGAAGCGGGTACAATTCACTGGTTACAAAACATTATTGTTGCCTAGCCACTATCGTATAATCTGACTCACTATGACAAACCAACGCATCCTGGCGCACTTCAATGAAAGTGCCGAATTAAAAAGAAAAGCTGCCGAAGAACTGGCTGCTCCCATTTCTGCTGCTGTGGAACTTATGTTTCAAGCACTGTCTAATGGTAACAAGATTCTCGCTTGTGGGAATGGTGGGTCAGCAGCTGATTGTCAGCATTTTGCAGCTGAACTGGTCGGTCGTTTCGAACGGGAACGTTTGCCACTGCCTGCGATGGCATTAACCACTGATAGCTCGATTATGACGGCGATTGCCAACGATTATAGCTACCAGGAAGTATTCTCTAAGCAAGTTCAGGCATTTGGACAGGCTGGTGACATTTTGCTGGCGATTTCGACCTCGGGTAACTCCACCGGTGTCATCAACGCCATTAATGCTGCGCTCGAGCGAGATATGCGGGTCGTTGCCCTCACTGGTAAAGGCGGCGGTGCGATGAAGAATTTATTAGGTGACTTGGATGTCAACATTTGCGTTCCGCACGATAAAACGGCGCGGATTCAGGAAGTGCATTTGTTAGCGATTCATTGTATCTGTGACGGTATTGATAACGCACTCTTTGGAGAGGATGCTGATGATTAAACAAAGCCTGAGCCGGGTTTCACGGTCTTTGCTGGTGGTGGGTGTATGCGCTGCCGCCGTGATGAGTTTGCAGGGATGCGTTGAGCTGCTTGTTGGTAGCGCGGTGGTCGGTACCTTTGCCACCGCTGATCGTCGCACTTTTGGTGCGCAGACCGAAGACAAGTCGATTGTTGTCAAAGGTGAGTTAACACTCTCTAAAGTCCTGAGTGATAACACGCATGTCAACGTCAATTCCTTTAATCGTCATGTGTTACTGACAGGTGAAGTACCTGATCAGCAGACAAAAGACAAAGCAGAAAACGAACTCAAGGCAGTCGAAGGGGTCGTCTCAGTGATCAATGAAATCCAGATCGCCGGTACATCCAATTTGACCGCACGCTCTAACGATGCACTGATCACCACCAAAGTGAAAGCATCTTTTGTTGATACTAAAGATTTATACGCAAATTCCTATAAGGTCGTCACGGAAGCTAGCGTGGTTTATCTGATGGGACGCGTCACGCAGCGTGAAGGTGAGCGTGCAGCTGATGTCGCCAGTAGCGTCAGTGGCGTGCGTAAAGTCGTCAAGGTGTTTGAATATATGACGGAAGAAGAATTAAAAGCGTTGCTGGTACAACCAGCAAAGTCAGAAAAAAGTGCTGAAGCGAAATAAATAAAACCATAACCGATGATTTTTCATCGGTTTTCTTTTTGTCCGGAGAATAAAGATGACGTTGATCATAGTGTTAGCTGTTGTTGTTCTGATTGGATTTTGGGTCGTCGGTGCCTATAACCGCCTGGTTAGTCTGCGTAACCGATTTAAAAATTCGTTTGCACAAATCGATGTGCAATTAAAACGTCGTTATGACCTCATTCCGAATCTGGTTGAAGTTGCCAAGGGCTACATGAAGCATGAGCGTGAAACGCTCGAAGCGGTCATTGCCGCCCGTAATCAGGCGGTGTCAGCGAGCAGCAAAGCCGGCCTTGATCCAGCCGATGCGGCGTCTGTCCAGCAGCTCTCTGCCGCAGAGGGCACATTGACCGCCTCATTAGGAAAAATGTTTGCGCTGTCTGAATCGTATCCAGACCTGAAAGCCAATGAGAACATGATTCAACTCACCGAAGAGTTGACCAGTACAGAAAACAAAATCGCCTTTGCCCGTCAGGCTTACAACGATAGCGTGATGCAATACAACACGAGTATCGAGCAATTTCCAGGCTCCCTGATTGCGAATAATTTTGGTTTCAAAGCAGCAGAATTGTTGCAGGCCACCGAATCAGAGCAAGAACGTAAAGCCGTCAAAGTGGCGTTCTAAGTTCTGTCGCAGAGCCGACCACGATGATGGACTTTTTTGAGCAGCAAGATCACGCCCACCGACAAAGCCGGAAGTTGCTGTTCTTGTTTTTTCTGGCGGTTATCGCGATTCTGATTGCAGTCAACGTCAGTCTGGCGTTGATCTGGAAATGGGCGTTCGCACTACGTACACAGGGACACCCGGGCTATCCGACTGGATTTTTCTTTGTCAATACTGCCGTCACCTTGTTATTTATCGGTGGCGGTACCTTATTCGAAACATTCCGTCTTCGCGATGGTGGCGATGCGGTAGCACAGATGGCGGGGGGGCGATTGGTCATGCCTTCTTCGACCGATGTCAAAGAACGCCGCTTATTAAACATCGTTGAAGAAATGGCGCTAGCGTCAGGCATCGCCTGTCCCCGAGTTTATGTATTAGATCGAGAAGACGCGATCAATGCGTTTGCTGCTGGATATCACCAAAATGAAGCGGTTGTTGCCGTGACGCAGGGAAGTCTGACACGCTTAACCAGAGATGAGCTTCAAGGGGTGATCGGGCACGAGTTCAGCCACATCCTTAACGGCGATATGCGCATGAACATCAAGCTCATCGGTATCCTGTTTGGGATTCAAATGATTGCTGGTTTTGGTCAGGAGCTAATGTACTGGGGGTCGCGTTTTGGTAGTTCCCGTGACCGCAATGAAAAAGGACCACCGATCCAGTTAGTGCTATTGGCAGTGGGTGCTGCTTTATTTGTGATCGGTTATGTCGGCATTTTTTTTGGCCGTTTAATTAAATCAGCGGTGTCCAGACAACGTGAATTTCTCGCTGATGCCAGTGCTGTTCAATTTACCCGTAATCCAGAAACCATTGGTGGTGCTTTACGTAAAATCGGTGGACTGACCATGTTGAATCAATGCGGCTCCCGTATTACGAATCCGCGTGCTGAACAAATGTCGCATATGTTTTTAGGTGCTGCTAGAGCGAATTTAATGGATGGATTATTTGCGACTCATCCGCCACTCAAAGAGCGTCTGCAACGCGTCTATGGACGTAACGTTGAGTTTTTAGATGCCAGTGAGATTATTGATCCGCCAGAGCAGACCGCAGAGCCGGAAGGGATGCTGGGCTTTGGTGCTGGTCACGTCAACACTCATTCGCAGACATCTGGCGCGCAGACAAACGCTAGTCTGAACGCCGGATTTGGTCAGCATGGCGGTCTTTCTTTTCAGGTGACGCCGGTTGCAGCGGTGAATCCAGTTACGACGGCAGTTCTTAAAGCACGTGGTATCGATCCTGCTATTCTGCGCGCCGCACGTGATCCACGCTTTGCAGATGCACTGGTCTTTGCCTTACTATGCGATCCGACACAAGAGCAGGATTATCAGACACAGCTGGCGCTAATCGCCCGAATCAGCCGCGAAAAAGCCGCGCAAACAGACCAACTCGTGCACCATCTCGATACCATGCAAGCGAGTCCGCGCTTGCCGGTCCTTGATCTGGCCATGCCAGCACTAAAGCAATTATCGACCGAATCCAGAGCAGACTTGCTGTCACTCTGCGCCAAACTCATCGCTGCAGATCAACGCATGAGCCAGTCCGAGTTTGTATTGCAGACGGTGCTTGAGCGTCGTCTCGGACCACAATCAGGGCGTCTGGTGAAGGTTCGGTATAACGATCTGACTGCGTTAAAGTCGGAAGTGGTTCAGATTTTGTCTTTGGTTGCTAGTAGTCACTCGGATGATCAGGTAGCCACCGTCGCATTGATGCGAGCAGCCTTGCTATTGCCTGACTTAGGTTTGCATGAAGGGGATTTGCTCGCCTCATCTGATGTTGATTTTTTTGTTGTCCGGCAGGCGTTGGAAAAATTAAATCAACTGGCGCCATTGGTGAAACCATTTCTGATCAAGGCCGTTATGGCCGCTGCTTCTGTTGCACCAAGTACGCTTGGTGCAGTGCAAGATACTGCCATGGCAGCGTCCATGATTGATCTGGTGCGAGCGATTTGCGCAGCGATCGATGCTCCGGTACCGGAAGTGAATGCCTTAGCAAGCCCTTACTGAGCCTGTTTTATCCGTTGTTTGCGGATGTTAAAAAGCCCTTCGTTCCATGTCGGAAGAAGGGCTGATTTATTTGCAAAGTGCTGGTCGCAGCGCGCGATCAGGATCTGCCGATGATCGATGCCGTTGCCATCAGTTCATCGATCAGCGCGAGCAGCATTTTGCCTGGCATATCATGTGGATTCAGTATCGGTAATGGTGAATACTTGAGCAGCATCGAAGGATTAAGCTTACTCATGTTCACCTGACCCATGGTCCAGCCGCCGTAACGGCGTTCGGTGATCTCTTCGTAGTCCAGCAAAATCACGTCGTTATGACGGGTGTCTTTGAGGATGTGGCTGTACAGTTGATTGACTGCGTCACGCCCGCCTTCCAATACCTGCATAAAAACGGTATCTGTATGGCATAACACACCAGTAATACCATTTTGAGGATTGTGCGAACGCGAGGTTTGCATGATCGATTGCACGGTATCGCAAATATTCGTATCGATAGCACGGCTAGCATACAACAAACGAACTAACATAGGATTCCCTGTCTGGATTAACGTTTAATAAGCGATAAAAATTCACGACGCAGATTAGGGTCTTTTAGGAAAGAACCATGCATGACGCTATTGATCATTTTGGCATCGGTATCTTTCACGCCGCGCCAATGCATGCAGAAATGATCTGCTTCCATGACGACAGCCAGACCATCCGGTTGCATTTTTTCTTGCAAGGCATCAGCCAACTGAACGACGGCTTCTTCCTGAATCTGCGGGCGGCTCATGATCCATTCAGCAATCCGTGCATACTTGGATAAGCCGATCAGATTGGAATGTTCGTTTGGCATGACACCAATCCATACCTTGCCCATAATCGGACAGAGATGATGTGAACACGCGCTTCTGACGGTGATCGGACCAATGATCATCAGCTCGTTCAGATGCGAGGCATTTGGGAATTCGGTCACGGATGGCATCGGTACGTAGCGTCCATGGAACACTTCGTTGATGAACATTTTCGCGACACGGCGTCCGGTATCTTGGGTATTGTGATCACTTTCTGTGTCGATCACCAGACTTTGAAGCACAGCCCGTAATTTTTCTTCGACTTCCGCTTGCAACTCAGCAAGTTCGCCAGGTTCGATGAACTTGGCGATATTGTCATTGGCGTGAAAACGCGTTTTACTCGCGAGCAAACGTTCGCGAATACGTTGGGAAGTGGGGACGCTGACCGCTTGGTAAGCGATGGACGTATCATTAGACATGCATAATTCCTATCGGAAAGGCCTATACGAGAACGACTATGGTAACTGAATTCTTTATAGTTTGCTTTTGGCTGCAATAAGTTCAGTTTTCCAGACCGGCAGACACACGGCACACAGGCAAGTGGCGTCAGGATTGACGCTACCCTCGGGTAAAACTGAGACGTCGAGTGCGGGTAAAACCATACACCAGCATGGCTGGCCGGTGTTGTCTGCTACCGCACAAACGAATTGAGTCTGACAACGTTGGCAAATGCTCATCGTTGTTCAGGCTTTGCGGGTGGTTGATTCGTCGGGTCAGGGTCTTGTGAAACACGGTGCATCGCTTTGCGTAAAAATTGCATCTGACCATTGAAATTGGTGCAGGCGTTGCAAATGGATAAGTGCATCTTCAGACGTGCCCGTTCGCTCAAACGCAATGGTCTGTCTAGCCCTTCAGAGATCATTCTGTGAGCTTGTTTGCAAGAGTATAAGAAAAATTGCATCAATTGGTTCCGATCTATTTAGTGATTGCCAAACCAATTCAGATCTAAGCATTCGCGAAGACGTAAACGTGCACGATACAACACCACCCATAAATTAGACGCGGTTAAGCCTAATTCCTTACAAATTTCTTCGGCATCGAGTTCAAGCCATTCCCGCATCATAAAGACCCGAGCCGTTTTCGGTGGCAAATTCTCAAGGCACATTTCTAGTACACGAAAAAAATCTTTTTCTTGCAATGTCGGTTCAGGCTCGCCCCATGCGCTCGGCATACTGACTGTGTGGCCGTTGGTGTTAAATAAGCTATCAATCAGATCAGTCTCAGACTCGTCCGCGGTGGTATCCAACGGCACTTCTCTCTTAAGACGGCGCAAGTGATCGATAATTTTGTATTTTAATATACCTGTCACATAGGTTCGCAGGCTGGACTGACCGGCAAAACTGTCTGGTTTTTCCAGTACCGCAAGTAAGGCTTCCTGAACAGCATCCTCAGCAGCGTTGTCATTTCGTAATTGCAAATAGGCGAAGCGAAGCAGGACCGGCCGCATACTTTCTAGTTGCTGATGCAAATCGATGAGGGATGTCATAAATTCAAAATGAATTGGTACCAGTAAAAGCGCTATTATCCTGTAAAATTCGGGTCTATCGAATAAACCCTTCATGATACCTTCAGGATACCGTCATTATGAGCGATTTGAACGCAAACGCAGAAGTACCAGTTGATAAATTAGCCGGTGTCGAACCCGCCATCAAAGCGGAAATTCTGGCAGAAGCCCTGCCCTACATCCGTAAATTCCATGGTAAAACCATTGTTGTTAAATACGGTGGCAATGCAATGACTGAGGAGCGCCTGAAGCATGGTTTCGCTCGCGACGTGATTCTATTGAAGCTCGTTGGTATGAATCCCGTGGTTGTGCATGGTGGTGGCCCACAAATTGACAATGCCCTTAAAAAAGTCGGCAAGCAAGGTAATTTTGTTCAGGGTATGCGTATCACCGATGAAGAAACCATGGAAGTGGTTGAATGGGTGCTTGGCGGTGAGGTTCAGCAAGATATCGTAATGTTGATTAACCACTATGGTGGTCAGGCTGTGGGTCTGACTGGTAAAGACGGTGGCTTGATCCGTGCACGTAAAATGATGATGCCGGATCGTGAGCATCCGGGCGAAATGCTCGATATCGGTTACGTTGGTGAAATCGATGCGATCAACCCAGCGGTAGTGAAAGCGTTGCAGGATGATGCGTTCATTCCGATTATTTCGCCAATCGGTTTCGGTGAAGATGGTCAGGCTTATAACATCAATGCTGATCTGGTCGCTGGTAAGATCGCCGAAATTCTCAAAGCTGAAAAGCTGATTATGATGACCAATATCCCAGGAGTCTTGGATAAACAAGGTAATCTGGTGACGGATTTGTCCGCGCGTGAAATTGATGAGATGTTTGCTGACGGCACGATTTCTGGCGGTATGTTGCCAAAAATCTCTTCCGCATTGGATGCTGCAAAATCCGGTGTCAATACCGTGCATATTATTGACGGACGTATTGAACATTCCTTGTTGCTCGAAGTGTTGACCGAACAAGCGTTCGGTACCATGATCCGCAGTCACTGATTTGTTACGGTTCTGCTTTTTCATTGACGCCTTACCTGTTGCTGGGTCTGGCGTCACTGCTTCTGCTGCGAGCCGGAGCGTGGCATGAAGCGTCGCGTTCCGCCTTCCCCATTGGTCTGGTTATTTGATCTGGACAATACCCTGCATAACGCATCGCATGCCATCTTTCCGGCAATTAACCGGAATATGAATGCCTATATTGCAAAGGTGCTGGGGGATGGATTGCACCCTGCGGACGAAGCAACCGTCAATGCGGTTCGGCAAGATTACTATCAGCGTTACGGTATTACGATGCTGGGCATGGTGCGTCATCATGGCGTTAAGGCAGAGGATTTTCTGCAAGAAGCGCATACCTTTGAGGATTTGCCGCAGATGATCCGAGCGCAACGGGGTTTACTCAGACTCTTGCGCCAATTGCCAGGCAAAAAAATATTGCTGACCAATGCCCCGCGTGACTATTCACAGCGTGTCATGCGTCACTTAGGTTTGCACAGGCACTTTGATGGGCACATCTCTGTCGAAGAAATGCGGGTTCACGGCAAATTACAGCCGAAGCCTTCCCGTGCGTATTTGCGTAAATTATTAGCGATGCACGGGTGGACACCAGAAAATTGTATTCTGGTGGAGGATAGCCTAGATAATTTACGTGCGGCAAAAACAGTCGGATTGCGTACTGTATTGGTCAATGCTTACACGCCTGCCCACTTACGCCAGCGTCCGGCGGCTTGCGTCGATATTTGCGCTAAATCCGTCGCTACGCTGCCCAGACGAAGTCGACAGTTTTTATCCTCATCTTGAGAATATCGTTTAAGCTGATGAAATAGTGGCTTAAGTCAAGCCTAATTTCTGACAGAATATTCTTTTTATCACTTCACATTCATGGTGGGTTTCACATAGAATCTAAAGCCCGCGACGAACGCGGATGCAGAAACCGTGAATAATTCAAGCGCCAGCAGCAAGTGCTGGTGTCTGCATTATTCGCCCCATGACATTATCTCGTTACTCAGATCAAAGAAAAATGGCAAGTACCAAACCCGGCGAGCGCAAACTACAGATACTCCAGACGCTGGCAAGCATGCTCGAAAATCCGAAAGGCGAAAAGATCACGACCGCTGCCCTAGCAGCGAGAGTCGAGGTCTCGGAGGCCGCTTTGTATCGTCATTTTGCGAGTAAAGCGCAAATGTTCGAAGGATTGATCGAGTTTATCGAGACGTCCATCTTTGGACTGATCAATCAAATTAGCGACCAGCAAGAAGATGGGTTGCTGCAGGCACAGGCGATTATTCAGATGTTGCTCAATTTCGCTGAGCGCAATCCCGGCATGACAAGAGTGTTGATCGGTGACGTATTGGTCAACGAAGACGAGCGTTTACAGTTGCGGATGAATCAGCTCGCAGAACGTATCGACATGGCATTTCGGCAATCTCTACGTCTTGCTGCCTCTCAGGGGCACTTGCCAGAGACGGAAGCGGCTCCGCGTGCTTCTATGTTGTGTAGCTTTATCCTTGGCCGCTGGATGCGTTTTGCTAAGACAGGCTTTAAACAATTGCCTACAGAGCAAGCAACAATTCAGATCGCTATGTTGTTACGTTAACGCTGCAATTTACGCCACGTTTCCTGTTTCCGCAGTATGATGTAGCGCCGGTACGCCAAGTGCCGAGCGCCTGACATCATAAAACTACACAGACCCAAACTGTGACAGGAGACAACATGAAACTTTCTGATAGCCACGCTGGCGAAGGCCAGGGCGCGCAGGTGAGGCGTCGTCATATTGATACTTTGCTCAGTAAATACGCTGAAAGCCATCTGCATCCGATCAACGAAATTATTCATTGCATCTGCGTTCCCGCCATCGTTTTTTCTTTTTTAGGAATGATTTGGTCTGCACATCCACTGGCAGCCTGTGCTGCGGTCATGACGAGCCTGATTTATTATTTCTCTTTGTCCGTACGTTTTGCAACAGGCATGCTCATCATGTCAGCGGCGATGTTGCTTCTGTTGCAGCAACTACCGCAGTCATCGGTGTGGAAAATTTCTTTGTTGGTTTTTGTTGTTGCCTGGATAGGTCAGTTTATTGGGCACAAAATTGAAGGAAAAAAACCATCATTTTTTGACGACCTGCGTTTTTTGTTAATTGGCCCCTTATTTGTGCTGGGTATTCTGTATCGTCGGCTGAATTTAAAATATTAGTCAACCAGCGTTATCATCTGACTGCGAGCTTAAGTATGAATGCCAAAGTCACACGTTGATATCGCCATTTTTCATGGTATCGGGATCATACAAAGACCAGGTATTACGGCCGGCACTCTTGGCGTCTTTGAGTGCTAGATCAGCAAAGTGCAAGAACAACCGTTGATCGATTGCGTGCAAAGGACAGCAGGCGATACCGATACTGCCAGTGACCGCAAAGTGCTGTCCTTTCAGTGTCATCGGCCTTTGCATCGCCAGAACCAGTCGGGCCGCAAGGTTTTTGACGGTGTCCAGATTCTCGACATTGGGTAGGACGGCGGCGAATTCATCTGCATCAACTCGGCATAAGCTGTCAGTATTGCGCAGTACCTCAGACAAACGCTGTGCAACGATCACTAAAATTTGGTCACAAACATCGTAGCCATGCGCATGGCTGATGTCTTTGAAGTGATCAAGATCGATAAACATCAATGCCATCATTTCGTGGTTCGCAATAGCATCTTCGACATGATTGGTGAGCAAACGATGAAAATAGTGGCGGTTGGGGAGTTTGGTCAAGCTGTCGTGATTATCTAAAATATGTAGCCGATTTTCTGCTTCACGACGTTCATGGGTCTCACTGTGAACGTCAATCTCCCAAGCCTCAATCCGCGTTAGCATCAGGTTGAAATGTTGATGCAGATTGCCCAGATCCTGACTGGGTTCAATCGTTGAGCGAACGCTGAAATCACCTGTTGCAGCCACTTTTTCTGCGATCTCTGCGAGGATGAAAGTCGGCTGTAGAAGTTGAATCTGGCGTTTGGCGAGTACATACGCGGTAACAATGGCTAGAATGATGAAGCCAGCAAGATTGAAGATAAATAACTGAACAATCCGGCGATATAACGGAGTTACTTTGCTTTGAGTCACTAACTGACCATGAATGCCTGTTGTATCAGAGACAGGTGTACTGATAACCAGACTGGTGGTAGAAAAATAAACCTGTGAGGTTTTCTCTAAGTTGATATCTGTTAGTTTGTCGGTACTGATTAACGTGCCGTTATTTGAGCTCAGGACTGCATGTCCTTTACTGTCGTATAGGGTGACCTCGATAATGTCCGTGTCTCTCTCTGTATTGAGCACCAGGTTTTGCATTCCACGTAAATCACCGGCCACCAGCTGATCTGATAAATTGTTCGCCAGCATTACCGTTTTCAGCAGCATTTCATTGCGGATTTGTTTGTATAGTTCACCCCCCGCAAATGCGGTGCAGAACAGCAGCGCTACGCCCATTGTCAGCGCTAATAAGCGCAAATGCTGCGTAAACATCAGTGCAGCCGGAGAATCAAGGGGTTTTTTTTCCATGTTAAGATGAGATTTGTCGATGTTGTTGCCAATGTTGGATAAGCGTTAAGCGGTTGCGGATGACCAGAGATGGTTCCGTGCCAGCAATTTGCTCAATGTGACGCTGAGGTCTTATAAGACTATCTTGGCACGGACAGGTTGTCTTGTCTCTAACTAAAGTGTAAAGGTTGGTGTTAATTGAACCTTTTTGTGTCAAAAAAATAACTTTTAATATTTTTTAGCAATTTATTGGCATTATGAAACAAATCGGGCGAACATGTTTTCATTTTCATAATGCTAACGGTGACAGTCTTTGCGTCCACTTTTCATTGACGTACAAGTCAATTGATGCAAAGCACTGCATCTGCGAGTAAACTCTGACACCATTTCATGCTTAGTTAAAACCGTGTCTCCAATTTTTGATAGTTCCGCTGTTGTCGCTGGTCTGCAGCAGACAAACCAGGCATTTGCTTTGCTCGATGACGCCCAAGCAGAGGCGTCGCAGTCTCGACTGTATGTCCATTTACAGAAGACGTTATTGTGCGAAAAAAAGTCTGAATGGCCGGCGTTTATACAACAGCTCGAAGCAGCCTTGCAGCAGGGCTATTTTGCCGTGAGTCTGTTGTCTTATGAGACGGGCGCACAATTACACGACATTGCCCCGCGTGAAACTCCCTCCGTTTCAAAAATTCTCATCTTTAAAACTTGCTATCAATTAAGTCAGTTACAGGTTCAGACTTTTTTGGAGACAATGACGGTACAGGCGCAGGCGCAGGCGTCACATGCCACAATTGCTGGCATTGCCCATATTCGCCCGACAATTAACGAACAGCAATTCGAGGCGGCCATTGCCAATGTGCAAGCCTATATTGCCGCTGGTGACACGTATCAGGTCAACTATACCTACCGCTGGCACTTTGATGTTTATGGAAGTCCGTTACAGTTATACCGACGCCTGCGTGAACGTCAGCCAGTGCCATATGGCGCGCTGATCGTATTGCCGGATGGCGAGGCGATAGTGTCTATGTCGCCGGAGTTGTTTGTCCGCCATCATCGCGGGCATTTACAAGCGCGTCCTATGAAAGGTACTGCAGCTGCGACTGGCGATACAGCGCAAGACCAGCAGGCTGCTGCAGCGCTGGCGCAAGATACGAAAAATCGTGCTGAAAATTTGATGATCGTTGATTTGTTACGCAATGACCTCGGACGCATTGCCGAAGTGGGTTCCGTCACCGTCCCTCAATTATTTGAGGTCACCCGTTTCTCTAGCGTATTGCAAATGACATCGACGATCGATGCGCGTTTGCGTCCACGACTGCAACTCGTCGATATCTTGTCTGCTTTATTTCCGTGTGGTTCGATTACTGGTGCGCCTAAACGTCGCACCATGGAAATCATTCGTGAAATTGAAACAGCACCACGGGATTTATATACGGGTGCCATTGGTTGGTTTGATCCTCCCTCTGACGATGTGATGCCGGGTGATTTTTGTTTATCTGTACCGATCCGTACCCTACTGCTACAGGCCCCACAGCCGCAACATCAGCCTCAGCGTACTCCCCAGCGTCGACGTGGTGTGATGGGGGTTGGTGCGGGTATTGTCTACGACAGTGTGGCTACCGAAGAATTTGCTGAGTGCCGCTTAAAAGCGCGATTTCTGACCGGATTACAACCGCAGTTCGACTTGTTTGAAACAATGTACGCAACGCATGAGGATGGTTGTCGTTACCAGCACCAGCATTTAGCGCGCTTGCGCAAATCTGCCGATTATTTTGGTTTTGCGTGGAATGAGTCCAGAATTCATCACCTTTTACAAGATACCTGTAACGCTCTGCCACCTCAAACCCCATACCGACTGCGGCTCAGCTTGCATCCTCAGGGTGAAGTGCAGGTGCAGACTGGTGTCTTAACGCCGTTGAGCGGACGTCCAACCGTGTTGATATCGGCTTTAACGACAGACAGTAACGATTTGTTCTTGCAGCATAAAACCAGCGTCCGTCAGCAATATGATGAGGCGTGGCAAATGGCAGAAAAGCAGGGTGCATTTGATATGGTGTTTTTCAATGAACAGGGGCACCTGACCGAAGGTGGGCGTAGCAATATTCTGTTATTTGTTCATGGGCGTTGGGTGACGCCGCCGTTAGCAGACGGTGTGCTACCAGGGGTGATGCGCTCAGTGGTACTCAATGATTCCCGTTATCGTTTGACTGAGCAGTCCTTAACCCGTGCTGATCTCATGAGTGCGGAACGTATCATGCTTTGCAATGCACTCAGAGGTGTTTTTGGAGTGGACTTGGCTGTCTAAAAGTCGTATGTCCTCGTCGGTTAGAATGGGTAAGGGCAGAGGTATGAGCAGTTGTGAGCTAGCTACGACGTATTCTCTTTAAAATACCTGTTCGACTGGTCGAGAGTTTGTACTTTTTCCGAGTAGCGGGTTAAACTCAAACGAAAGGCAGGAACATGCCTGATCGTTGAATTGCTGATTGTCCAGCAGACCAACTACCCGATTAATTATACTACTCACTATCCGGAGACTTACCCATGAAGCAACGTTTTGTTCTTGCAGCCTTACCCGCGCTATTATCCTTATTCCTGAGTGCTCCAGCGTGGTCACAGATCAAGGTTGGTGTGAACGTATCCGCCACTGGTGCTGGTGCGTCATTGGGTATCCCTGAGAAAAACACATTCGCCTTGTTGCCGAAAGAAATCGCGGGTAAAAAAGTCGAGTACATTATTTTAGATGACGCATCAGACACCACTACCGCAGTAAAAAACGCCCGCAAACTAGTATCCGAAGACAAAGTTGATTTACTGATTGGTTCGACGATTACACCGCCTTCGCTGGCGATGATTGATGTTGCCGCAGAAAGCGAAACACCGATGATTTCTATGGCGGCATCAGCGGTGATCATTTCGCCGATGGATGCAAAACGTTATTGGGTGTTCAAGTCGCCACAAAATGATTCGCATATGTCAACGGCAATCATCAGTCATATGGCAGATGCGGGTGTCAAAACCGTGGCCTTTATCGGTTTTAACGATGCTTATGGTGAAGGCTGGTACAAAGAATTTTCAAAACTGGCAGAGTTGAAAAAAATTAAAATCGTTGCCAACGAACGTTTTGCTAGACCCGATACGTCCGTCACCGGACAGGTATTAAAAATCGTCGCCAGTAATCCAGATGCTGTCCTGATTGCTGGCGCTGGTACCCCTGCTGCGCTGCCCCAAAAGACACTCAAAGAACGCGGCTATAAAGGCAAAATCTATCAGACCCATGGCGTTGCCAATAATGATTTCTTGCGCGTTTGTGGGAAGGATTGCGAAGGAACTTTTTTACCGGCAGGACCCTTGTTAGTGGCGTCACAGTTACCAGCGGATAATCCAGTGAAAACCTCTGCACTAAAATACACAGCAGCCTATGAAAAAGCCTATGGCGCGGGTAGTGTATCGACATTTGGTGGACATGCATGGGATGCAGGTATGCTGTTAGCGAATGCCGTTCCAGCTGCGCTCAAAAAAGGACAACCTGGTAGCAAAGAATTCCGTGCTGCGTTACGCGCTGCCATCGAAGGGACCAGCAACTTAGCGGTTTCACATGGCATCGTCAATATGAACCCTACCGACCATCTTGGCTTCGATCAGCGTTCTCGTGTGATGGTACAAATTGTCGGTGGTAAGTGGAAGCTGATTGGGCAGGGAAACTAATACGGTTTTCTATCGCCATGATTGAACCATAGTAGCATTGCACCGATGATGGCATCCTTCATCGGTGATTGTTTTGTGCTATTTGTCTGAAGACTGAATTAAATCAGAATTAAATCAGAATTAAAACAAGAGTAAGTAACGCCATGCCATGGTGTTTTACCTTTTCATAGCGTGTCGTCCTTACCGTTCAGAGAGTCAGTGATTTATGGATTTTTCAATTGCCGCCATTCTGGCGCAAGATGGTATTACCAGTGGGGCGGTCTATGCTTTGCTGGCACTAGCCCTGGTGCTGGTATTTTCGGTAACCCGCGTGATCTTTATCCCTCAAGGGGAGTTTGTCGCTTATGGTGCTTTAAGTTTGGCGACTATTCAGAGTGGTAAAGCGCCACAGACCGCCAGTTTGTTACTCGTCCTAGGCCTGCTGTGCTGGCTCAAAGAGATGTACGCTGTTTTACGTAAGACAGCGTCGCATACAAGCACTCCCAATCCCTTATCTGGCACACTAATATCCGGATTCAAGCTAGTGGTTTTTCCGCTTGCTTTGTGGGGTTTGACACGTCAATTTGCAATGCAAGACTGGCCATTAGTGGTGCAGGTTTTATTGGCCTTAATGCTGGTGATTCCGATGGGGCCAATGATTTATCGTCTGGCTTATCAGCCTCTGGCAGAGGCTAGTACATTAGTGCTGCTGATCGTTTCGGTGGGAGTGCATTTTGCGTTGACCGGATTGGGGCTGGTGATGTTTGGTGCAGAAGGCTCGCGCACTACCGCATTCAGCGATGCCCGTTTTGAGATTGGTGCATTGACGATTTCTGGACAAAGCTTGGTAGTGATCGCCGTGTCAATCTTGCTCATCGCCGTGCTGTATTTTTATTTTGAACGGAGCTTGTCAGGCAAAGCCTTGCGGGCGACAGCGGTTAATCGTCTGGGTGCCCAATTAGTGGGTATCGGGACAATACAAGCAGGGCGCACGGCGTTTACGCTGGCAGCAGCGATTGGTGCGCTGTGTGGTGTCCTGATTGCACCCATGACGACGGTGTATTACGACGGTGGATTTCTGATCGGTCTCAAAGGCTTTGTCGGTGCGATTGTTGGTGGTCTGGTGAGCTATCCGCTCGCGGCTGCAGGTGCGCTGTTGGTGGGCTTGCTGGAATCGTATTCTTCATTCTGGGCAAGTGCTTATAAAGAGGTGATCGTTTTCACGTTGATTATTCCTGTGCTGTTATGGCGTTCGTTGACGGCGGGTGCGCATGACGAGGAGGATGAAGTATGAAAGCGCTGAGACAATACGGCCGCTATGTCTTCATGGCGTTGATGTTATTGGTGCCTGCGTTGCCGGTGCCAGAATTCTGGATTACGCTGGGTAACTATATTGGTTTATACGCCATCGTTGCACTGGGTCTGGTTTTATTAACGGGGATCGCGGGGCTGACGTCGTTTGGCCAGGCGGCTTTTGTAGGAATTGGTGCATATGCCAGTGCTTATTTAAGCACGACGCTCGGCTATTCGCCTTGGTTAGGACTGCTTGTGGGTCTGGGCATTACCATAGTGGCCGCCATCACAATTGGCGGGATTACGATGCGCCTGTCCGGACACTATCTGCCATTAGGAACGATTGCGTGGGGCTTGTCGTTGTTTTATCTGTTCGGTAATACCGAAATGTTGGGTAAATACGATGGCTTAAATGGCATCCCAGTAATTTGTATTTTTGGGATGACGCTCGATAGTGGTCGCGCGATGTTTGCGTTGATCTGGGTGATATTGTTTCTATGTCTGATTGTGCTTCATCACTTGTTGCAGTCCCGCCCTGGGCGTGCCATTCGCGCACTCAAAGGTGGCGTAGTGATGGCAGAAGCCATGGGCGTCAATACCTTCAGAATGAAGTTAATTATTTTTGTGATTGCCGCGATGCTGGCAAGTCTTTCCGGCTGGCTCTACGCGCATTTACAACGTGCAGTCAATCCGACACCGTTTGGTCTCAATGCTGGAATTGAATATTTGTTTATGACCGTTGTGGGTGGTGCCGGATATTTATGGGGCGCGGTGCTGGGCGCAACGATACTTACGGTACTTAAAGACAAATTACAAACGATATTGCCTGCGTTGTTGGGAAGTGAAGGTAATTTTGAAATTATCGTTTTTGGGATCTTCATGGTGCTACTGTTGCAGTATGCACGAGATGGTGTCTGGCCTTATCTTGAGCGATTTTCTCATCGGCTCGTGGATGCGTGGTTGCCAGATCAGCCTACATTCGTTATCGACCCACAAGCACGTCCTCTGCCTCGTTGTCATCAGCCAGACCCTGGCGTTGTGATATTGGAAGTCGATCAGGCACGTAAGCAGTTTGGTGGACTAGTCGCTGTCAATGACATGCATTTCAGTTTGCATGCAGGACAAATTATTGGCCTGATTGGTCCGAATGGCGCTGGTAAATCGACGATGTTTAACTTGATCACTGGCGTGCTGCCATTGACTTCGGGCGCGGTGAGGTTTTATGGTAAAGACGGCTTACAAACGATAGCAGGCTTGCCGTCTCGTGAGATTGTCCGGCGCGGTATTGCGCGGACGTTTCAGCATGTGCGTTTATTGAGTTCGATGACGGTGTTAGAAAACGTCGCAATTGGTGCGCATTTGCGTGATAAAAGTAATGACGTCACAGAAGTGATCGCCAGCATGCTGCGGCGTGATCGTGCGATTGAACACAGCTTGCTCGCTGAAGCGCATCGTCAGTTGGAGCGAGTTGGTCTCGCCCACCTGATGCATGAAGAAGCAGGGAGTCTGGCGTTAGGGCAGCAACGTATTTTAGAAATTGCCCGCGCTTTATGTTGTGATCCTATCTTGCTGTTGCTCGATGAGCCAGCGGCCGGGCTACGTTACAAAGAAAAGCAAGAGCTGGCGGAACTCTTGATTAAATTACGGGCAGAAGGAATGAGCGTTTTACTAGTCGAACATGATATGGATTTTGTGATGAATCTGACTGATCATTTGGTGGTCATGGAATTCGGCACCAAGATTGCTGAAGGCACACCACAAGTGATTCAACAGCACCCTGCGGTCTTAGAAGCCTATCTTGGTGGAGTTGAATGATGCGTTTATTACAGGTCTCGCGACTCGAAGTTTTTTACGGCAAAGTCCAAGCGTTACAACCTACGTCGTTACACATCGATAGCGGACAAATCGTCACTGTCATTGGCCCGAATGGTGCAGGTAAATCAACGATGCTAAATGCCATCGCAGGTGCGTTACCGGCGAGCGGTACGCAGTCGGGCGACGTTATTTTTGGAGAGCAGAATCTGACAGGGTCGGCGATAGAAAAACGCGTCGCATCAGGTATGTCGTTGGTACCAGAAAAGCGTGAACTCTTTGCCACGATGAAGGTAGAAGACAACTTATTGCTAGGTAGCTATCGCAGATATCAAGCCGGTGAAAAAGACTATGCTGATCAGATGCATGTGGTGTATGACTTGTTTCCCCGTCTTAAAGAGCGACGTCAGCAACAAGCGGGTACCTTGTCTGGTGGTGAGCGACAAATGTTGGCCTTAGGAAGGGCGTTGATGGCAAAGCCTCGCCTGTTGATGCTTGATGAGCCGAGCCTTGGATTGGCACCGTTAATTGTGAAGGAGATTTTTCATATTATCCATCGCTTAAAACAGACGGGTGTCGCGATTTTATTGGTTGAGCAAAATGCTCGCGCCGCGTTGCAGGTGGCGGATTATGGTTATGTGCTGGAGACGGGGAGCATTGCGTTAGAAGGCGTGGCGTCTGATCTGGCGCAGGATCAGCGGGTTGTGGAGACGTATTTGGGGTTGGTGAAGAAGTGATTTTTTTGAGGTATTTCTGAGGGGCGGGCACTTCGTGGTGCCAGTCCTAACCATATCGGTATTGTATTTGTATTTATTGCTAAAAAGTCTATAATTAATTTAACACAATTCTGTTGTGAGTTTTCTCCATGCCTATCGCCAAAATTGAAGTATGTCGTTATCGTCCGCCTGAGCAAGTCGCTGCGATGATAGACGCTGTTTATCAGGCGCAACGGGAGGCGCTGAAGGTCCCCACAGACGATAAACAAATACGCTATATTGAACATAAACCAGAGCATTGTCCCGTTCCACCAGGTAAAACAGAGAATTACACTTTCGTTGAGTTTTTATTGTTTCCTGGTCGCTCTTTAGAAGCCAAACGTCGCCTGTATCAAGGGATTGTTCAGCGTTTTGGCTTAATGGGGATTACGCCGTCTGACATCCTGATTGTGTTGCATGAACCGCCTTTAGAAAATTGGGGTATCCGTGGTTTACCCGCGTCCGAAGTAGACCTTGGCTTTAATTTGCATGTTTGAAAATGACGAGAGGCAAAAATGGAAATCATGTCTGAAAATGCGTTGCTCATTGTTGTCGTACTAGCGGTCATTGCAGGTATTTTTTTGCGATTTAAAGCCTATACTGGAAAAGACGGCGAACGTTACCGCAAAATGCAAATGCAAGGCCCTTTTGTCCCAACATCGGACAATAGTAAAAATCATCATACTGAATAAAATCGCGACCTTCGAACATGGGAAGAAAAATCGTGATCAAAATTTTGATGGCAATTTCTTTGATATGGTTAAGCGGATCGATTTTTGCGCAACAAAAGCCTCCTGTGAATAATGAGAATTGGGGTGTTTGTCCATTCGAATGTTGCACATACCGTGATTGGACAGCCCAGGAGGATATACCAGTACATCGTCGCCGTGATGATAAGTCAACGGTGATCTTTCATTTGCAACGCGATGAACAGGTGGCGGCATTGACGGGTGTTGTCGTGACAGAAAAACCTGCAATTATCACGATAAATAAAACGGTAGAAGATGGCTTTATCAAGGACAACGATACGCCACAACTCACTCTGCACGCGGGTGATATTGTCTATATGTTAACCCCTTTAGGTGAGGGCGTTTATTTGTTCTGGTATCAAGGAGAAATTTATCAAAGCGGCAATAGTCTGGCCGCTATGCCCGGCGTTGCTGGTAAAGAAGGTGTCATGACTTGGTGGAAGTTAGTGAGAAACAGTGCCGGAAAAATGGGTTGGACGCGTTCCAACAAATTTAAAAATGTTGATGCCTGTGGTTGATTAATGGGTTATTTTTTCAAGTAAAACGTAAAGAATCAAGGTGAAACATCGAAACAAATTTCAGTTGAAATTTCACTTACCTGATGCGGAGTAGGCATGACGGAACTATCGGTAACATCGTTTCCTGCTCAGTGACTGACATGCATGCTTAGATGTGCGATAACGAATTGCATATTAATGAATTGCTGTTTAATTAAGCAGAAAAAAAGATTAGGTGATTTCGTAAATAGTGTGTATATTGCGTCTTGTACTTGCATCAAGTCGTTATATTGTTGGTCCCAATTCCGCATGGCTGTATCCTCTGGCTGTTCTGTTTTTTCTCCTCCGGTTTTATTTCTTGGTTTCAAGTGCCTATAGGCATTCGGACAATTTCGTCTGTGCCAGATACTAAAAGGAAAATAACATGAGTACTCAAACAGGAATCGTAAAATGGTTCAATGATGCTAAAGGCTTCGGCTTTATCGCTCCAGATGCAGGCGGTGCAGATTTGTTCGCTCACTTTCAGGACATTCAATCAAACGGCTTCAAAAGCCTGAGCGAAAACCAGCGCGTTTCTTTCGAACGCACTTCTGGTCCTAAAGGCGACAAAGCAAGTAACATCCAGGTAATCGCGTAATTTTATTGCTCAACTGGCTGACTATTCCGCCGGAATTTGTTGAGAAGTAAAAACGTTTTTACAGGTTCGTTTTCTGTCGTATTGATGTCTGATTGTTCTGAAATACCGGCCTGATGCACTATGCAGATAGCATAGGCATCTGGTGAGCAATTTTCATCTTTGCGACAAACTTTCACATGTCACTAATGCGCTCTCACGCGGATTACTGATGCATCATCCATTCTCACCGGCCGGTGACACCACGCAGATAGCATGGGTTGTCGGAAAATGGTGTAATGGATGGCAGATGTTTCATCATGCATTCTTTTATCAAAGACTATTGAAATGATGTGCGCCATTGGCTGCATTGAATTCAACGAGGTTTTGCTCTGATGGATTTGTGAAAGTTGACATTCGTTTTAACTCTGTCATCTGCAATAAGCTGACACAGACAGGAATAGGCGACTCACCCCGCAAGCACCGCGCAGATAGCACGGGCATTGCTCTAGTTAGTGACACCACGCAGATAGCATGGGTTGGTAACGAGTCGTTGCAATGAATGTATCGCCCACCAATGTTCTTTGGTGGGCTTTTTTATTTCCGTTTGCTCACCATGACTAATGGTGCGGTTATGATTTGCCAGCGACACGTTGCAGGTAACGTACTAATACCTTGATCTCTTCTTCGCTTAAGCCTTTGATAGCAGGCATCTCCCCTTTACCATAACGTATCGCATTTTCTATCGTCTTGGCGTCAGGCTGTAAGCTATCCATATCTGGGCCACTTTCGGCCATCGAATCTGCATGTTTCAGGCTATGACAAAATGCACAGGCAGGTACCGCCTTTTCTGTGAATAATTTTTTCCCTTGCTCATCATCTGTTTGGGCGAAAGCAAAGGTGCTGGTCAGCGTTATGCTAAGCAGCAATAATCCAGAAGTAAAAAAGATTTTTTGCATGATGTCGTCACCGTGTTGATATGGGAAAACTGGGTTTACTGTAAAAAAATATTTACTGCTGCGAGCGTCACGACGGGATTTTCTTCCTGTGGAACATGGCCTAATTCATCAAACATGATTAACTTACTGCCGACGATATCCTGATGAAACAAGGTCGCATTCTCAGGTGGAATTAATTTATCTTTGCCGCCCCATAAAATCAGCGTCGGCATCTGAATGCGCTTAATGAGGTTGTCATCGCCACCGCTATTAAGTTGTTTCATACGAATGCCGAGCGCCTGGCGATTACCCGCACGTAAGGTCATTGCTTCATAACGGTCAACTAAAGCGGCAGTGACTTTCTCTGGATTGCCATAGACGTTTTTCACGCTTTCTTCCACCATCGAATGCGGCAGGCAATGCGTCATGAGCCAAGACATGGCTGGCATTTTTGCCAGTTTAAAACCTAAAGGTACAGAAAGTGGTGTGAAGGGATAGCCTGCGGCATCAATCAAAATTAACCGTTCGACTCTGTTTGGCGCAGCAACAGCTGTTTCCCAAGCGATTTCACCACCCAACGAGTTGCCACCAATGACAGCCCGCTCTACGTGGAGTGTATCCATCAAATCCTGAATAAACTGGGTGTAAGTCGCGATGCTATAGTCGTTGGTTTGATTTGGTCCGGTTAAGCCAAAACCCGGAAGGTCCATCGTAATGACGCGATGCTGTTTTTTGAGTTCTTTTGCCCAAGCTTCCCACGTATGCAAACTTGACGAGGTACCATGAATTAATAGAACGGGCACAGGGTCTTCATGCCATCCTTCGTCACGGACATGGACCATTAATCCTTTCACATCGACAAATTGGGATGGTGGCGACGCCCATTGTTGTTTTAATTCATCCACACTTTTATCTGGTGCCCAGGTCAGAGCGAGCGAAATGAGAGCCATCCCACCCACTGCCGCTAGAGTGAAGGCGATAGCCAAGAGAATTTTTTTCTGAAAACTAAATGGTGCAGGTGTTGTTGACATGAAATTCACTTCATCAAATCGAAGTCGTGATTATAGAATGTGAAGCGTCTGATGACTGGAGATTTATCTTGTCCGTCAGTTGGTCATTGCTGGTAACTGCTTGTCATTGGTTATTTTACCCACACCTTACAATGCGTTACAAGCCGAATTTAAGGTACGTCATCCAATCACACCTGTTTACCGTTATTGACTTACCTGATCACTTTTATATCAGCCCGTGTTGACTTTCTCTGAGGCTGCGCGATCATATCGCTCCCAACTATGATGGAATATGTATGAAAAAATTAGCTTTGTTGGCGGTTGCCGGATTGAGTGGTTGCGTTGTTCAGGTTCCACCTGAAAGACGCTATGTACAGGCGCCTTCAGGAGGCGTCTATCAGCCTGCTTCGTCAAGTCAGGGATATTATTCAGATAATAATGCGCAACAGGATCAAGTTGTGAGTGCGTATGTTGAGCCGCCCTTGATGCAACCAGAGCCTGTGCTGGTGCAATGGGCACCACCACCAATGCTTGTTGAAGCGCCACCTCCACAGCCCTATGAGGCCGCTGTCTGGACTGGCGGTTACTGGGTATGGGAAGGTAACTGGATCTGGGCACATGGACGTTGGTCGGCACCGCCACAATATGGCTACACGTGGGTTCAACCATACTATGAAAACCGCGGTGGTGCGGTCGTGTTTGTGAATGGTTTTTGGGCTGCTCCTGGGATTCACTTCGTTCAACCATCGTACCAATTGCATCTGACTTTTGCTGCTGTCAACCGAGGCGTCATTGCTGGCCCACGTCCTATCGGTCCAGAAGGTGTTTTTGTTCCTCCGCCACCGGGTTCTGTTCGAGGTTTAATTGTGCCTGCACCGATCGGCACCTCGCCAGCCGTAGTGACTGGTGCACCACCAATAGTGCGCGGTGGGATGCGCGTTCACATCGAGAATAATAGTCACAATACAACGGTCATCAATAATGTGAGCAATCATGTCACGCTCATTGCTCCACCAGGCACGACCGCCAATGGTCAGGCGGTAAACAAATCAGTTCCGGCACAAGCACAACTCGCAGCGCAAATGACACCCGTAGTCAGAGCCATGGCACCGGAACCAGTTTCTAACAGACCGATCCCTGCTTACACACCAGGCCGCGCCCCCATAGCGTTGCCAGCACCGCAACCTGTGCATTTCAACAACCAGGCTGGACCTGGGCAAGGGCAACAGCAGATACAACCGCATCAGCCGCAATATGGCCAAGGGCAACAGCAGGCACAACCGCAGTCGCAGCCTCAGCCTCAGCCTCAGCCAGGAGCGCATGTGAGCGCGATCCCGGTACAGCAACGTCAAACCATGCCTGTATCGCAAGATCGCTTCTTGTCGCAACCGCAAGAATATAGCGGACCAGCGCCACGTCGTGCACCAGAGAATGCTCAGCCACAGCAGCAATCGCCGCAGCAGCAGCCACAATATAACCAACCGATAAATCAGCTGAAGCACATTGAATCAACACCCGTTATGCCTGTGCAACGACCTGTGAATGTTCCTAATGTTCAGGAAACCAGACCGGTGCAAAACAATCAGGCAAATGACATGCGGATGCGTGAGGAAATGGAAAGAAAATCGGTGCCCGTACAGCGCATTGAACAACGCTCAGAACAACGCGGTCAAGGTAAAGAAAAAGACGAAAAATTAAAAGGACGTGAACAAGAACGTTGATTAATGAGTATTAACATAGACCTTGCATAAAAAAATGGCGCCTCGTGCTCCATTTTTTTATTGTTGATAAATTATTTCGAGGGTGATTTTTCTGGGAACTTTGATGCATCGTTGCCAACTGCCGCCTTTGATTTTCCGTTACCTAATTTTTTAATCCGTACCGCTTTACCTTTTGACTTACAAGGATATTCTGACCACGCGGTGTGACCGTTTTCTTCGCACTTAAACACGGCTGACTGAGCCAAGCTGGTCAATGGTGTCAGCAAAGAGAGGGCGCAAGTCAGGATGATTTTTCTAATCATAATAATTGTATAATTGAGTACAAAGGGGCCAGCGATAGGTGTCGCGGCCTACATGCGCAAGCTTGCCTGATCATAACATGCACGACAAAGTGAACCGCACTTAAAAATAAAAACCCGAAGCAGACTGCCTTCGGGTTTTATTCGAGACCTGTGGAGATGATGCGATCTCCAGACAGACATTTACATCAGATTGAGCCGTTTTGCTTGCTCAGTTAATTCTGCCCTGAAATCAGGATGCGCAATAGCGATCATTTCTTTGGCGCGCTGCTTTGCAGATTTACCGCGTAACTGCGCTACACCAAATTCTGTTACCACAAAATTGATATCGTTTTTGGTCGTCGTGACATGCGTACCCGGACTAAGTGTTGGCACGATGCGGGTAATCGTATCGTCTTTCGCCGTCGATGGTAAAACAATAAATGCTTTTCCATCTTTAGAGCGGTTTGCCGCACGCACAAAATCAACCTGACCACCGGTTCCTGAATACGGCAGATGAGCCAGACTTTCTGAACCACACTGACCCAATAAGTCAATTTGTAAGGTCGCATTAATGGCGACTAATTTATCGTTTTTAGCAGCTAGATAAGGATCGTTCGTAAAGTCGACCGGATGCATTTCCATCATCGGATTACGGTGTAAAAACTGATAAAGTTTTTTTGATCCTAAGGCAAAGGTCGCAACCATTTTCCCTGGCAAATAATTCTTTTTCTTGTTCGTGACCGCACCGCTTTCTACCAATGTCAGAATGCCGTCGCCAATCATTTCAGTATGAATACCAAGATCATGTTTGCTGGTGAGTTGCATCACCACCGCATCAGGAATACCGCCGTAACCGATTTGCAATGTAGAGCCGTCTTCAATCATGTCTGCCACATACTTACCAATGGCTTGCTGAACCGGACCGATCTTTGGTAAGCCAACTTCTGTCACAGCGTCAGTACTCTCGGTAATGGCTGCGACCTGAGACACATGAATCCTGCAATCACCAAAACAATACGGTACGTTTGGATTGACTTCCAGCACAATCGCCCGCGCTTTGGCAATGGCGGCCATCGTATAATCGGCGGCCAGACTTAAGGAGAAATAACCATCTTCATCCATCGGTGACGCAATCGACAATACCACGTCAGAACGGATATAACCACGTTCGATCAGCATCGGCATTTCTGAGAAATAACTCGGAATAAAATCGATGATGCCGGCTTGCCCACCCGCGCGTGATGCGGCGCCAAAGAAGAAGGCTTCATGACGCACGTGTGCTGTTGTCTCTGGATCGAAGTAGCCGTATTTTTTCACAGCCAGAATTTGAGAAATCTTCACATCATGGAATCGACGACGATGCTCAGACAAGGCTGTCAACAGGGCAGGAGGTTCACCGACACCGGTTGGCACGATAATGCTGTCACCATCTTTGACGAAAGAGAGCGCCTCTTCTGCAGAGCACAATTTTTGCTGATATACATCCTGAAATGCCATGTTGCACCACGCTTTCTATCTATGTCGAACTCATGGATGCCGCTTTAGCTGACGGACAACATTGCCATAGCGCGGTGCAGCATGAATTCTTTTTATATAAGGAGTCTCCATCCGCTACAAGTGCCCATGTCAATGCAGATACGCTAGTGCGCTATCCGATGACGCCGATGACCAGACCACGTTGATTGTGAGCCTGAGCCAACACTTGTAGACTTAGACCCTGATCATTCTCCTCAGACCTTACATGAACATGACATTGCGGCTTACACGCGACACTGATTATCATCAAATAGCAACTTGGATTGCCGATCGTGATACTTGGATGCGCTGGGCAGGGCCAAATTTGTCTTCGTGTTATCTAAGGACGATTCGACTGTTGGTGTGTTGATAACCAGTCACTGTTTCAATGAAGAGTGGACTACCAGATCTATACAAAACAATCATTAACCTATACCAATTTGCCATTGCTTTTAAAATAACATTTACTTTATGTTTTGGCAATATTTAGGTTATCTTCCCCTCGGTGACTGCTTACACTTCTGAATCCAATCCAGCACCAGCGTTGTCTCAGCAGATTTCAGAAAACCTCGGCATAATGAAAGGCTATTCCTTTTTATAACCCTTACCACTCACTGATTGAGGTCGCTATGATAGAAGTCCATCACCTGAAAGAATCCCGTTCCCGTCGTATTACCTGGATGCTGGAAGAATTAGCCTTAGACTACACCGTGATCAGCTACGACCGTGATGCAACAACCCGCTTGGCGCCACCAGAACTCAAGGCGATTCATTCGCTAGGTAAGGCACCGATACTTAAGGACAAAGAGCTGGTGTTGATTGAATCCGGAGCGATTCTGGAATATCTGGTGGCTGAATATGGTCAAGGTCAATTTGTACCAGCCAAAGGGAGTGCTGACTATTATCGCCACCTGCAATTGATGCATTACGCCGAAGGGTCAGCGATGTTACCGTTGTTGCTGAAGCTATACGTTAGCCGTCTGGGTGAAGCAGGTGCGCCATTACATCCACGGATCAACAGCGAACTGGCAAACCATCTCGGCTATCTGAATGCCGAGCTTGAGGGACGTGATTACTTTGTCGGCGATACGCTGACGGCGGCTGATGTGCAGTTGTCATTTGTTGCGCAGATGGGCGTGCGCAATGCCGGACGCACAGTGTTCCCGAATCTGACACGTTTTGTAGATATGATCGAAGCACGTCCTGCTTATCAACGCGCGGTGCAAAAAAATGGCGAGTGATATTCACTCGCCTCATTGATGCATCGTTTTAAGATCACGACATCGTTATAGCGACTGGCGGCGGTATGCGCACCACGCCAGCGTCGCCCATGACAGTAAAAATGCGAGACCACCAATTGGTGTAATCGCACCTAGCCAGGTGATCCCTGTCAGCGCTAGTGCGTACAAGCTGCCGCTGAAAATAACGATGCCTGACAGCATCAACATACCTGATCGACGCAGCAACGTGGCGTCGCTCCATTGTGCCATCAGGATGCCAATTCCAAACAGCCCCAGCGCATGCGCCATTTGATAATGCGCCGCCGTTTGCCACACCGCCAGTAGTTCTGCGCTTAACATCGCTTTCAACCCATGTGCACCAAAAGCGCCTGCCGCGACAGCGAGTAGCATATTGATTGCTGCAACGGTAATGCAAGTAGATTGCTTCATAGCACCTCAGCCTGAGTAATTTTTGCCGGACCATTGGTGATCAGGCGACGCATGAATGGAATTAATACAAATAAGATGATACCGACGGCGACGCTGCCCCAGCCCAACATGCCAAAGACATGACTATATGTCGGATTTGTCGTCACTGGGGTGCCATCTGCTGCTTCAGGCACCATGCCAGAAAAATCACTCGATAAGATCGATGCTATCCCAGTTGCCAGCATCCACGTACCCATCATCACACCTTGATATTTTGCAGGGGCAAGACGGCCAATCATCGCATAACCCAATGGCGATATCAGCAGCTCAGCGATACTCTGAAATACGTAGCTAATAAAAATCCACTTAAACGCCACCATGCCGTTTTCTGGCGCCACCATGATGCCCAGTGGCAGTACCAGAAAACCAATACCGATTAGCACTAACGATGTTGCAAATTGTAGTGAGACGTCGATGTTCCAGCCTTTGGCGCGCAACTGCTTAAACCACATTGCCATTAATGGACCGCCAAAAACAATCACAAAGGTATTGATGTTCTGAATCCATTGCGGTGCAATTTCAATACCCATGACCATACGGTCAACATTACTCACCGTAAATAACTGCAAACCGGTCGGGGCCATCTGGTACAAAGTCCAGAATACGACAGAACCCAGCGTGAACACCAGATACGCCGACATATTGCGACGTTCGCGCAGGTCCGGATGGATGACTGTCAGGTAAATCAAAACCACTGCAACCAGACCACCAATCGCTAGAATAATCTGTGCCGTTGATTCTGCCTGATGTAGCATATAAAACACGACCGGCACCAGACCAAACAAAACGCTCAATCCCACCAGCATTTTTTTCTTGAACTCAGATGGCGTGGATAAGGACAAGGGAGTATCGCGATCTTTCAGGGTCTTCCAGTTAAAGGCTGCAAGAACGATAGAAACAAAATTACCGATCGTCGCAAAAATGAACAGGCTGGAATAGTCCTCCTGTAACTGGTAATAACCTGCTGCAGTAAAGCCGATAAAAAATCCAAGATTCATCCCCGCATAGTTCCACAAGAAAGCGCCTTCGCGACGGTTATCTTCTGGAGTGAAACGTTGTGTCAGCATCATATTGATACACGTGACATTGAGGCCACTTCCAGTTAAGAACAGCGCCAGTCCCCAATATAGTTGGATTACTGTTCCGCCAGAGATACAAGCGCAACCCAACACTTGTAACACCATGCCGCCAACAAATAAATTCCGATTGCTAATAAAGCGTCCACCGAGGTAACCACCGAACAAATGCAAGCCGTAATTGAAAGCGCCAAATACGCCCATCATCGCCGTCGCTTCTTTGACGCTGAAATTGAGTTTGTTGGTCGCGTATAAGACTAAGGTCGAATACAAAATGGCATAACCCAGTGTCGCAAAAATTTGTATAAAAAATAAGGCAGCAGAACCTTCTGGTATGCCTGATAGTTTTTGTTTAATGATGGACAAAATTGACTCCTGTTTGTTTGGCGAGCATTGTAAAGCAGAGCTTCGTCTGGCATGTGGTATTTGTACTGTGCGTTGCGACATCACGAATAAGATTCAAAAAAATCAGAAATGACCGAACAAAGGGCGATGTTTTTAGGAGAAAACTGATTTTTTTTATTTTCATTTTTCTCCTTTTTGAAATCAAGAGAAATGAATAGAAATAAATCATAAAGAAGCCCCTGCTAAGTTACAGCATAGAATTTCATCAATTTAGCATTAGCGCGATTCGCTTATTGCCGCGCAAGCAAGCACCTTGATGCTCTGCACCATTGGATAGATAGTGCAACCCAGCCTCTTAGCCTGGGTATAGGAAATGAAAATGTCCTCTCCCCAAGTAAACACCAACCCCTAGTTGTAACGAGTGGAAACTAAAAATCAAAGATGTAATTCTGTTTGATTTCGATATTTTTCCGTACATACAATGCAATAGAACTTAGCCGACTGAGTGACGTACTTAGGTAATCGTTTTTCAAGATTCAATAAGGTGGCTAAGCGCCTCTGCATTCATTGGTCAAGGTGTGACCAATGTGATGCCTGCAGCTAAATCAGTCGTAGTTGATTACAACCTCATTGTTTGCCTCGTCGTTTCCCTTGAAGACGAAGTATCCAGTGCAACAGGTTGTGTCTTCAATGTAAGAAGATGATAAGAGGTGATCAAAAACAGAGCTGGCGTTAGTTAGTAATTCAACTTTATCAAATGATGTTGGTCCTGAACTAAAAGGGACTGTCTTCAACCCTGATTATTTTTTTTAGTATTAAAAAGAAGGAGGGAATATGAATGAAGTATTTGAGCTGATGGCTGTTGAGAAATTGGTACCTCATGAAAATATCAATCATGATGCCGCCAATGAATTGCATCAGAAACTATTGCGTGACAATGCATGGACGGATCCCATTGTTGTGAGTCGTGAAGGGTTTGTCATTCTCGATGGACACCACCGCTTTGAAATCGCCAAGAGAATGCATCTGAAGTTTGTACCGGCTTACGTGGTCGATTATGACAGTGACAGTATCGAGCTCCGTCAATGGGGTACCGAGGATGATATGGATAAGCTCGCGGTATTAGCGGCTGCCAGAAACAAGACGATGTTTCCGCCAAAATCAACACAACACACGTTCCTCAAAGAACTGCAGCGTACTAACATTTGCCTGTCAGTTTTGCGTTAAACGATTGTCAGATAGTTCAATTAAAAAGCAAAGAAAATGAACTCTACATTGAAAAGCATACTTGCGTGTCTCGGTAATTCGCCTATCGTATCTATCGATAAAATTAATCAAATGTGCGGTACAAATGTGATCGTCAAACTTGAAAAAACGAATCCTGGCGGAAGCATCAAAGACCGCCCTGCGGTTTATATCATTGACTACGCGGAGAGAAACGGGCTTCTGTCTCCGGGAGGTACGATCATTGAATCATCATCAGGTAATTTTGGCATTAGTCTGGCAATGATTGGTGCTGCAAGGGGCTATCGCGTCATTATCTTGGTTGATCCGAAGGCAACCGCAACGAACATTGCATTGATGAAGGCGTATGGTGCTGAAGTCATTGTCGTTGATAAGAAAGATGATTCCGGCTCTTATCATAAAACCCGCATCCAGTTGGCAAACGAGCTTGCTACACAAATACCCAACGCATACCGTCCTGATCAATGTTTCAACGTTCTGAGCTGCTTCGCCCACAAGCATTCTACTGCGCAAGAGCTTCTTGAACAAACAGATGGGGGCATTGCTGGCGCGGTCGCTGCAGTGAGTACTGGTGGTCAGATTGGTGGGCTTGCTGAATATTTTTCTGAACAACCCAGAAAATACGTGCTTGCTGCTGTTGATGCCTACGGATCGACCATATTTGGTGGTGCTGCACATGCTTATAAAATCCCTGGCGTTGGTCTTAGCTGGACGCCGACAAATATCCCTGACGTCAATAAAATTGATTACATATACCGCGTCAAAGATGAAATGGCATATATCGCTGCCAGAGCGCTATGCCGAAATGAAGGGATATTGGTTGGCGTTTCTTCCGGCGCGGTATTGCTGGCGACACTCGCACTTTCTCGTCAATTAAAAAATAAACTTCCTTTGGTTGCAATTCTGGGAGATAGCGGCGAACGATACCTGCAGACCTTATTTAATGATGAGTGGCTACAAGAAAATGATATCTCTACTGATACTAGTCTTGAGTTACTCGACAGTTTGCTGAACGGCCTGGAATGCGAACAACAAAGCCCCTCGATCATGAGAAATGAAAAGCCAAATTTAATGAAAGAGCTTGGCGTCATGCCTTATACGATCACTGATTTCAGTGAATTGACCGAAATCCAATAAAAGTAAAACATAAAGTTAGCATCATGAAAAAAAATCTCGTTTTGGTAGAAACCCTTCACACTGGTTCTGGCTTAGAAATAATCAAAGCCGCTATCGCGCAACAAATTCATATTCACTTTTTAACGGCGGAAATAGATTGGCTTGAGAAAAACGTTCCCGATGAATTAAAGCGGTTGATGTCGATTATTCCAGTAGACTGGAATACAACAACCGTCAAAGATGAATTTATAAAATTGCGTAAAAGCGATGAGCAATTCATCCTATATACGCAGCGCGACGGTTACATTGAAGCCGTCTCTCGTGTCGCAGAAGAGTTTGGCTTGCCGTTTACCTCAGCCAAAGCAGTTCACATTGCCCGCAATAAGGATCTCGCGCGCGAGTTATTTCAGAATACTGAAATTGCTTCACCAAAATATATGCAAGCAGAAACGCTCGACGAGTTTTTCTCCGTTGTTCCGTTGATGACATTTCCATTTGTCGTCAAACCTGCTGGAGGTTCAGGCAGTAAAGACGTCGTCATCGTTTCTGATTCGACAGATCTTCCCTTCGCCGAATCTCTCTTGTCGGCATCGACGGGCGACCGTTTCTTAATTGAAGAATTCAAGGTCGGGCCCTTGGTTTCTGTGGAAACATTTTCCTGCGGTGGCGAGCATCATATTTTGGGGGTGACAAATCGACTGATGAGTCAGCAACCGTATTTTGTGGAGTTGGGCTATGCATTTCCGTGTCGCTACCAGGAAAAAATTAGAAAGCAGCTGGAAGTCGCAACCAGATTTATATTAGAGAAGCTGAACTATCGGTTTGGATTTTGTCATATTGAATTCGTCCTTGCAGAAGATGCGCCGTATTTGATCGAGATCAACCCTCGTCTTGGTGGACTCCAGTTAGGCAAGGTGATGTCATTGAGTTTTGGTGTCAATATCTATGACATTCTCATCAAAGCGCTATTTGATGAGTCGACATTCCCGACGTCACTTATCGCAAAGCAGGCTGCTGCTGGCTATGTCGTCTATGCGCCGAAACCCGGCATTATCAAAGAGATCAAAGGTATTGAGACCAGTAGTCAATACCCCTATGTCTATGAGATCTATCCAGGAATTCGTGTTGGCGATTACGCCAAACCGACCACGGACATGATGGGGTATGTGGCGCAAGTCATCGCCACAGGAGTGATGGCGGAGCAGGCCTTAGTCCATGCCCATTCAGCAGCGACAGCTATCATGATCGAGGTCGAATCTTCATAAAGCCATCAATATTAGACGATTCGATTTTACTTTCTACCCTTTCATCGGTGGTTATTGTCAGATAGAAAATAGGCATCACGTTTCAGATGATGCCTACACGCTAAGTTAGTGATTTACTCCTCCTTTATGTATAGATTTGATATGAATAGTCGACGCGTCGCGATATCCTCCATCACTTTTGTCTTTTCATTTGCCAATTTTTTGATTTTTTACAGTTACCCATTTATGTTGGGAGATCTCAACATATCGGGTGGGATCGCCGGCATCGTCGTTGGCTTTGCCAGTTGCTTTACGATGATCTTCCGGCTTGCATCCGGTATTTATATGGATAAAATCGGTGGGCGATATGTGATGACGACAGTCGCTGCAGTCTACATTGCGTCCTTCGCACTCTTGAACTCTCACATTTACCAGCTGGTGATTTTGGGACGTATTCTTATCGGCATCTCTCTTGGCATGCTGTCGACAATCTTAATGTTTCACAGTATCGCATCTGCACAGTCCAATGCACACAAAGGGCAGGGTATCGCGCTCTATACATTTTTCAGTATGCTCCCGACATGTCTGGCGCCCTATCTGTCACTTGAAATCTTGCACTACGATGGACCAGGGGCGATTGTTGTGGTCGCGATCACCTTGTCGTTCATCGGACTGGCGTTGGCTTTTTCAATCGAGAGTTCCTCCGCGAAAGTCGGCGGTCATGGTAATAATTCTCCTTTTTCTCTGCGTGATGTGGTTACTACCGTAGGAAGTCGCGACATCTGCATTGCACTTGGAAGTTTAGCTCTTCTTTACACTATTAGCGGGACGACGGTTTCCTTCTTGCCGGCGATGTTGGAATCGACAAATCAGCGCTACGCAGCACCATATTTTCTGACATTCTCGATTGCCATGCTTGTGCCGCGGTTGCTGTTAAAAGACCATATGCCTATTAGTGATGTATTTCCTGTGAAAGCATTTCTTGGCGCCGCAGCATGCGCGCTTTGTGGCGGTATGTTGAACTATTGGTTGCTATCCCATCCAGCTGTGTTAGTGGGCGCATTCTTGAACGGAGTGGCTCTCGGTTATATCTATCCGGCAATATCGGCATACGTTATTTGTCAGTGCGCTGACCATATCAAGGGGAGCATGGCCGCCATCACTTCCTGCTTCGCCGATGGCGGAGTAATTCTGGCTAATCTGACGTTGGGAGTGAGCGCGCTCTATTATCCAGGCAAGTTCATTTTGTTGTTTCCTATCGTATTTGCGGCAGGCGCTATGGCGCTATTCGTTCTTGCCTATTATTTTTCTGTAACAAAAAAATCAACCTCTTCTCTAATTGCGAGTTCTGTTCAATGAAGAATACTCTTGTTTTTCTTTCTGACTATGAAGCTGCTGAGGAATTCGAAGCAGTGTTCAACCTATTGAGACCACATGGTATCGAAGGAATTTTAGCTAAGCCAAAAGACGTCATTGTGGCGTCTGTGAATGGAGGCCAGCGCTTCTTTTTTAAAGGGCATACGCTCGCGCCAACACTCGTGATCGGCTATGCGTTTGAAGATGACCTTTTGCCTGGCATGCGATTGTTGACGCAGTTCCGCGAAGCGGGAGTTAAGGTGTTGAACGATGGTGAAACGCTCTATTGTGGCCAACACAAAGATGTCTCGTCGATGAGATTAAATGCATCGCCCGATATCCGACATATGCCCTACGTGATGTGTTCGGCAGAGTCGGTGCATTACATCATTGATGTCATTGGCTTTCCTTGTGTCGCCAAGCCAATCAACGGTGCATGCGGCTTAGGATTATATAAATTCGACGATGAAGTATCTTTTCGCGCATGGATGTCTACGCCAGTGGCAGCAGTAGGGGTGAATTCAGGGTCACATCGAGATTATTACATCCAGCCGTATATTGAAAAAAAGGATGGTGTTGATTACCGGATTGCCTGCATAGGACATCAGGCGGTATATGCCTACGAGCGACGTTCATCGAATGGTGGTTGGGTGACGAATCTCTCTTCAAATGGTCTTGGCAAGGTTGTTAGCTTGGATATTTTCGGTAACGAGGCGCTGATGATGGCAGAGTCGGCCAGTCGCGCTATTGGATCCCTGTTCTGCGGAGTTGATCTGGCGTTTGACATGCATAGACAACCCTTCATCATTGAAGCAAATACCTGTCCTGCTATTAAAATCAGTCGCTATATCCCGGGTGCCTGCGACGGACTAGAACGTGCATTTGCCACTTATCTGCTGGACAACCATCTGAATCAGATAATTGAATCAGATAACTGAGGAGGATAAACGATGACATTTCCGATTAGATGTATGTCAAAGCGACTCTTGTTCCGGCGCCCTGAGATGAGTGATGCGAGTGCGCTATTCCGTATATTTGGTGATCCTGCTACCAATCAATTCAATCCGGCAGGTCCTCTTGCCGACGAGACTGCTGCCGAGAAGCTGCTCGATAACGTGTTATCTCATTGGGAGGATTATGGCTTAGGTCCATGGGCGGTGTCGCTCAAGTCGAACGCCGATGAGATTATTGGTTTCGGTGGACTGTCTTATAAACAGTATGGCAATGTTGAACGGCTGAATCTAGGATTTCGCTTTGCCCCGTCCTCGTGGAACACTGGCATTGCCAGTGAACTGACGCAAACGGCATTATCTTTTGCGTTCATGCAGAAGAACATACCGTTAGTCTTAGGTTTGACCCGCCCACAAAATTTGCCTGCACGGTCTATTTTGGAAAAAAATGGTATGGAAAAATGTGGCACATTGAACGATGTACCGGGTGAACCAGAAAGTATTATTTATATGATCACCAAGCTAACATGGGAGGAAAAAAATCTTTGCCTTAGCTGAAAAAATGATCAACATATCCTTCTGTTTTTGTACCCTTTCGCCATATGGGGAAGATGCGTAGAGACATAGGGTGTTCGCTTTTTCTATCAAAAAAAATGACCAGACTAAGCTGGTCATTTTCTATTGGAGCGCGATCTGCTTACGCTACTTTTTGTGGTGCCTTTGCAGTATTAAATTCCGCAATCAGATTCGCTTCTTTATTTTTTGCTGCGACTAGATGACGCTCTTTGACATGACCGTAACCACGGATGTCTTCAGGAATACATGCAACCGCGACCGCTTTGGCTACATTATCCGCGGTCAACAACGGCAGTAATTTGCTGATAGTTTGCTTGTACTCGACAGGTAAAGCACGTTCCATGCGACGTTCTTCGGTATAACCAAAGATATCCAGAGCGCTACCACGCAAGGACTTCATGCTGGCGAGTACGCCAAATGCTTTCATCATCCATGGGCCAAATTGTTGCTTAATCAGGTGACCTTGCTGGTCCTTTTTTGCAAACAATGGTGGTGCCAGATGGAAGTTGATGGCGTAATCACCTTCAAACATGTCCGCAATTTTTTTCTGGAATTTACCGTTGGTATAGAGACGAGCGACTTCGTACTCATCCTTATAGGCCATCAGTTTGAACAGGTATTTCGCGACCGCTTCTGTCAAACGCAAAGGCTTGCCATTGGCGACGTTAGTTTCTGCCGCTTTGACCTGCTCCACAAAATCAGCGTATTGCTGCGCATAGGAGACGTTTTGATAGTCTGTCAGGAATGCAATACGATGATTGATTGTGTCTTCCAGAGTTGGTGCGCGTTTTAATTCAACGACTTGTGCTGGTGTGATCAGACGTTTTACTGCGATCAAATCATGCGCTGCCAAACGGCCCCAGTTGAACGCTTGTTTATTGAAATCAATCGATACTGCATTGAGTTCAATCGCGCGAGTCAGTGCCGCCAGTTCCAGCGGTACCCAGGCTTTTTGCCATGCATAACCGAGGATGAACATATTGGTGGCAATATTGTCTCCCATCAGCGCAGTTGCAATCGATGCTGCATCAATCATATCAACGCGGTCGGCACCACAGGCTTTACGGATATCCTGTTCAGCAGATTCGCCTGGGAATTGCCAGTTCGGGTTTTTGATAAAGGTGGATGTTGGCGTACCGTTGGCGTTAATCGCAGCAAATGTACGGCCTTCACCCATGCGTGACAGCGCATCTTTACCTGCGGTCACGATCAGATCGCAACCAATCACCAGATCCGCCATCCCAGTGCCCACACGGGTGGACTGGATGTCTTCTACTTTGTCAGCCAGACGAACATGCGACATCACCGCGCCGCCTTTTTGTGCTAGACCTGTCATGTCCAGTACGGAGCATGCTTTGCCTTGCAAGTGAGCAGCCATCGCCATGATCTGACCGATCGTGATGACGCCTGTACCGCCGACACCTGTCACCAGCACACCGAAAGGTACTTCGGTTTTTGGCAATGCAGGGTATGGCAGCGCGTTCACGTCTAGCGCATTGCCTGGTTCAATCTTTGTTTTTGCTGGTTTTTTGAGTTTGCCGCCTTCTACGGTAACAAAACTTGGGCAGAAACCAGTCACGCAAGAGAAATCCTTGTTGCAAGAGGATTGGTTAATCTGACGCTTACGGCCTAATTCGGTTTCTAACGGTTCGACAGAAAGGCAGTTCGATTGCACGGAGCAGTCACCACAACCTTCACACACTGCTTCATTGATCACTGCACGTTTGGCAGGATCGGGAAAGCCAGGTTTACCGTTCTTGTCGATTTTTTTCCGGCGACGACGTTTTTCTGAAGCACAGGTCTGGTCGTAAATCATCGCCGACACCCCTTTGCACTCGCGCAATTCGCGTTGTACCGCATCGAGTTCAGAACGATGACGCACGGTCACGCCTGGCGCCCAAGGGTAGCCAGCAGGATATTTTTCTGGTTCGTCTGTGACGACAATAATCGGGTTGACACCTTCGGCGGCGATCTGGCGCGAAATCATGCCAGGGTCGAGCGGGCCGTCGAATTCTTGACCACCGGTCATCGCTACGGCGTCGTTGAACAGAATCTTGTAGGTGATATTGACGTCGCCGGAAACGGCAGCGCGGATCGCCAGCAAACCGGAGTGGTAATACGTACCGTCACCGAGGTTGCAGAAGACGTGTTTTTCGTTGGTGAATGGGGCCGCACCAACCCAGGTCACACCCTCGCCACCCATGTGGGTGAAGGTCGAGGTTTCGCGGTCCATCCAAGTCACCATGTAATGGCAACCGATACCGGCCAGCGCACGGCTGCCTGCAGGTACTTTGGTGGACGTGTTATGTGGACAACCGGAACAGAAATGCGGTACACGGTCTTTGTTGGCATCCGGTTTGCCAACGGTGTTGAGCATTTGCTCTTTGGCTTCGAGGTACGCAACACGTTGCTGTACGCGTTGCTCAACTGGATGACCAGCAAAGTAGCGCGTAATACGTGAGGCAATCGCGCGGGCGATCTGCGCTGGGCTCAGTTCATAGGTTGCTGGCAGCAACCATTCGCCGTGACCGGAACCATGCAGATTGCTCCATTCGCCGGAATCATCGAACTTACCAACAACGCGCGGACGGACGCTGTCTTCCCAGTTATACAATTCTTCTTTGAGCGCGTATTCTAGGATCTGACGTTTTTCTTCAACGACCAGAATTTCTTCGAGGCCTGTCGCAAATTCGCGCACGCCTTCTGATTCTAATGGCCATGTCATACCGATCTTGTACAGACGGATACCGATTTCTTTGGCGACCTGCTCGTCGATCCCTAAATCAGCCAGTGCCTGGCGCGTATCGAGGTAGGATTTACCAGCAGTGATAATACCGATCTTTGCATCTGGACTATCCCAGATGATCTGATTGAGTTTATTGGCACGCGCATAGGCCAGCGCTGCGTACCATTTGTAGTTGTTCATCCGCGTTTCTTGCGCCAGTACAGGGTCTGGTGTACGGATGTTGACGCCATCGGCTGGCAAGACAAATTCTGTCGGAAGAATTGGTTTGACGCGGTCTGGATCAATATCAACTACCGCGCCGGATTCAACGATATCGGTCACGCATTTCATGGATACCCACAAGCCGGTGTAGCGTGACAACGCGATACCGTGCAGACCGTAATCGAGATATTCTTGCACGGTCGACGGATACAAGACTGGGATACCGCAAGCTTTTAAAATATGTTCACTTTGATGAGCGGCAGTGGATGATTTTGCAGCGTGATCATCACCGGCAACGACCAGTACACCGCCATGCTTGGACGTACCCGCCAGATTGGCATGTTTGAATACGTCACCACAACGATCAACACCAGGGCCTTTGCCGTACCACATCGCAAATACACCATCGTATTTCGCACCAGGGAACATGTTCACCTGTTGCGTTCCCCATACAGATGTCGCTGCCAGATCCTCATTCACACCAGGATGAAATTTAACGTGATACTTAGATAAATGCTTTTTTGCTTTGGCGGCAGTCAAATCAACGTTGCCGAGCGGTGAACCGCGGTAGCCACTGATGAATCCGGCGGTATTTAAGCCCGCTTTTTCATCTGCCTGACGCTGCAACATCATCAGGCGTATCAGTGCTTGTGTGCCGGTCATAAAAGCACGACCGCGTTCCAGCGTGTATTTGTCGTCCAAGGTAATGGTGTTGTCGATCAGCGCCTGCTGCTCGGGTGTGAGGGGTGCGTTCATGGGGTCTCCGTGCTCTTATATTTTCATGCTGTGATGGATTGTCACAACAAAACAGAATCACCTTGTGGGTGCATCATATACTTTAATTTATGGCCGCACATTAACATGCTGTATTGCCTGCCCCAATGGACAGTGCATCACAAAAATACCAGTACAGTATGAATGACACTTTGCCAAAGTGTATTGGTGTTATTTCAGTGGTATCGTTGTGTGCAGGGCTGTAGTAAAAAGGTTGCGGAAACACAACTTGCATTTATACTAAAACAGTATTTTCTGACGGTTTTTTTCTGTTCGTGTAACAATGTATCGACTATGCCAGTCATGCTAAGGAGTAGCCATGTCTTCTTTCGTCAGTAATATGCTACGACCCGCCAGCAAACTGCTCAATCAGTTACAACTGCGGGCTAAATTGTTTGTGGTATTTGCGATTGCGCTGCTTCCAATCTTATGGTTGAGTGGTTATTTATTGCAGCGCGCCAACACTGACTTTGATATTGCTGATGGCGAGTTTGTGGGTGTTACTTTTAGTACACATCAGATGGATCTGATTATTCAGACGCAGAAACATCGCGGACAGACTAATCTCAAGCTGGCAGGTCAACAAAACGATGCTGAGCTCGAAAAAACGCGCGCTGCACTCAAAACGGACATTGATCTCGTTACGCAGGATGTGAAATCCAAACCGGAGTGGCAACTTGCCGCTGCTTGGGAGCCCTTAGTCGTTGAACTCAATCAACTGGCGTCTGGACAAATTTCCACTGTCCCGTCAGAAAACATGCGTCAGCACACGGCACTGATTAAGCGTCTACAACAGTTGGCTTTACTTTCTGCTGAAAAAAGTGGCTTATTACTTGATCCTGAGGCAAATACCTATTTCTTGATCGACACAGCAATTCAGAAATTACCGGTGTGGGTAGAACAAATTGCGCAGTTGCGCGGACTGGGTGCGGGCTATATCAAATCAAATGCCATGGCATTAGGCGATAAGTCGCTGGTCGCTGCACGTCTTGATGCCTTAAAAACAGCGCAGGATGCGGTAGACGATTCTCAGGGGCCTTTACAACGCGCAGGAGAGACGATTCCCGCAGAATTGACACAAGCGACCGACGCAAGCAAAGCGTTTGCGGTAACTGCGCAGAAGAATTTGTTAAGTGAAGCAGTCAATGGCGATGCAGTCGCCTATTTTGAACAGGGTACCAACGGTATTAACAAAGCATTGGCCTTGCAACAGATCATGTTGACGCGTTTAAATTTGTTATTAGAGCAACGTCTCCATCATTTGCGTACCAGTGAACATTTGATCTTCGTTGGGTCGTTGGTTTGCGCGTTGTTAACGACATGCTTCCTGCTAGCGTTTTATCGCGATCTGATGACGACGGTAACAACATTGCGTGAATCAGCACAGGCGGTATCGAGCGGTGACTTAACCCGACAAATTCATGTGGATGGCAGTGACGAGCTGGCATTAACCGGGCAGACACTGGAAACCATGAACTTGAAGCTGTCTTCAATGGTGGCTAACGTCCGCAGCAACTCGCATATGGTGTCGCAGGTTGGTCAAGGATTGGCCGCGAATATTAGTGATTTATCGGCGCGGACAGAACAACAGGCCTCCAGCCTCGAAGAGACCTCGGCTAGTATTGAGGACTTGGCCGATACGGTAAAGAAAAATGCGGATAGTGCGAGCAATGTGGATCGCATGGCATCTACCGTCTGCCTGATTGCCGAATCCAGCGGAGAGACGATGCTGCAAGCGGTGAAGTCCATGCAGAAGATTCAGAGTAGCGCCGTCAAAGTGCAGGATATTGTCAGCATCATTGATAGTATTGCGTTTCAGACGAATATTCTGGCACTGAATGCGGCTGTTGAGGCAGCGCGCGCCGGTGAGCAGGGGCGTGGGTTTGCGGTCGTTGCTGCCGAAGTGCGTAATCTGGCCCAGCGCAGCGCAGCATCAGCCAAAGAAATACGCATCCTCATTGACGAGTCCGTTCATCAGGTCAAGGGGGGCGTGCAGCAGATTAACGATGTTAATAAGACGCTGAGCGATATTGTTGAAGGGATTCGCGATCTTGCCGGGAGTATTAACCAGATCTCATTGGCGTCGGTCGAACAAAGTAATGGCCTCAACCAGATTTCTGAGGCCTTACGTAATTTGGATGAGATTACACAAAGCAATGGACAAATGGCAGAGCAGGCCAAATATGTTGCCATCAGCCTTGAAGAACGCGCAGGGATGCTGGCAACGTCCGTGGCTGCCTTCAAACTCCGTCAAGGGACAGCCGACGAAGCGTATACCTTGGTAAAACGCGCTGTTGCTGTGTATCGTCAAAAAGGGCAGCAGGCATTGACGGCGATTACGGCGGACACGCAACGCTTGTTTGCAGATAAAGACATGTATGTATTTGCCTTTAATCGCGAAGGTCAGTACTTGGCTTTTGGTGGCAATGCTGCAAAGCTCAAGGTAAATTTATTCCAAGTGCCGGGTCTGGATGGTAAAAAACTAGTGGCAGATGCTTTTAATGTGGTAGGCGAGGGTGGTTGGGTTGATTATCAGATTACCAACCCAGTTTCAGGCAATATTGAGCACAAAACCTCTTATATTGAAGTGGTCGCCGAAAATATTGTCATCGGTTGCGGTATCTACAAAACGTAATCAAAACGTAGTTAATATGTTTTGATTACAACTCGCCGCCAAAGAAAAAGGCTACTGGTGAACAGTAGCCTTTTTTTAATACGTCAACGAGGTAAAGTGACGATTAGAAAGCGTAAGTAACACCAACGCTGAAGTTTTTAGTGTCGCTAGCTGGTTTTTGGAATTCCAAACGTGCGCCGACATTTGCCGTGAATTGGTACTGAACACCAACGCCATACAATGCGCCAGATTCATTTGCTGAGCTATTGTAGCCAGCGTAACTAGCACTTGCTTTATTGTTGTTGTAACCCAAACGACCAAACACTTGGAATTCTTTGCTGACTGGAATAATGCCCAGAGCGGAGATAGAAGCCTGAGTGAGATCAACAGAAATTGGGCCGAAATCTGCTTTAGCCAGGTGACGGTAACCAACTTCAGCTGCGAAGTTTTGATTGAATTTGTAGCCAGCAATTACGCCATAGCTTGTTTTATCGCCAGACAAACCATTGATAGTGGTCGAACCAACATCAGCCCCAACGTAGAAAGGAGTTGTAGTTTGTGCTTGAGCGGAGATAGAGAGAGCTGCGATAGCAACTGCAATACTTAATTTTTTCAACATCTGTACCTTGTAATTATCAATTTATTAACAATAAAAATTGGAGGTCGAATGTTACAAGTCAAATATGGTTTTCATCAAATTATTTTTAACAATTTTGTTGTTATTTTGTAACAAATAACGATGTTGAAAAAATTTAGCACCAATGCCATCAGGCGAATTACGTCAGCGCCTTTCGTCTTGCGACGTATCCCGCGATATAATGTCAGGATGAAACTCAAATTCACCAAAATGCATGGCGCCGGCAATGATTTTGTCGTGATAGACGCCATTAACCAAGACATTCAATTCACGCCAGAACAATGGAAGCAGATCGCTGACCGCCGCTTTGGCATTGGTGCTGATCAGATTCTGGTCGTTGAACGTCCGCAGCAGGCAAACGTCGATTTTCGCTACCGTATTTATAACGCCGATGGTGGTGAAGTAGAACAATGTGGTAACGGCTCACGGGCCTTTGTTCGTTTTGTTATCGAGAAAAAACTCACCGACAAGTCGCACATCCGTGTGGAAACCATGAGCGGCATTATTGAGCCCCGGATGGAAGCCGATGGCAGCATTACGGTCGATATGGGCGCCCCCGTGCTTGATCCTGTCAACGTGACATTTGATGCTGCCGGTCTTAATGCAATACCGCAAGCGGCGGATCGCTTGTGGTCTTTAGACATTCAAGGAAAACCTTGTTTGTTTTCGGTCGTATCCATGGGAAACCCGCATGCGGTGCAGGTAGTTGCTGATGTGGCCAAGTACCCGGTTGGTATTGACGGTCCTGAAATCGAACATCATGTGCGCTTTCCGCGCCGCGTCAATGCGGGATTCATGCAGGTCAATGACCGCCATCACATCGATTTACGTGTATTTGAGCGCGGTGCAGGCGAGACGCTGGCTTGCGGCACTGGCGCTTGTGCTGCCGTGGTTGCTGGAATACGTCGTGGCTTGCTTGATAGTCCGGTTCGTGTGACTATGCGCGGTGGTGAGCTGTCAATCGCATGGCAAGGCGAAGGAAAACCTGTCATGCTCAGCGGACCGGCCGTTACGGTCTTCGAAGGCGAAATTAATCTCTGATCAAAGTAATGAATTCAACTGACATCGCAACCTATCTGATCCAGCATCCGCATTTTTTTGAAGAACATGCCGAATTGCTGAGCTCTATCAAGCTTACCAGCCCTGTGATGGGGCGTGCCATCTCCCTGCAGGAGCGGCAAATGGAAGTGGTGCGCGAAAAATACCGCGCTCTGGAATTAAAACTGGCTGATTTGATGCGTATTGCAGATGAGAATCTGGATATCAGCAAAAAGTTTCAGGTCTGGACCCGGACGTTGTTATTGGCACGCAATGACGTCGATTTGCCCTATATTCTGACGCAAGGTTTGCAAGATATTTTTGATCTCCCCCATGCGACTTTGCGTTTGTGGGATGTTGCTCTGGAGTTTTCTCATACCTGGTTTTCTGAGGCAGTGAACGAAGATGCAATGCTGTTCGCCAAAGGCTTGAAAACCCCGTTTTGTGGCGCAAATCAAGATTTTGAGGCGACACGCTGGATTGATTCGACAGAGCCAGTGCAGTCGACGGCGATGCTGCCATTGCGTCTATCCGCGACTTCGCCGACGTTTGGCTTGCTGGTATTGGGTTCGCCAGATCCAGCACGTTATACCAAGGACATGGCGACGGACTTTCTGGTTAAAATTGCAGATACCACCAGCGCTGCGTTGGCGTGTCTGATTGACCAATAACGACAACGCAATTCTGACCATGGAACAACGTGACCTCCATCCTGGTACAACGCAGGATGGAAGTTCCCATCTCGACAGTATCAACGCCTATGTCGACTACCTGCGCACGCAACGCCAATTGTCGACACATACGGTGCATAGCTACCAACTTGATTTGCAAGAATTACAGCAGCTGGCTGGTTCGCAAACCTTATCTAGTCTTGATTTTCAACATATTCGACGCTTTACGTCACAGCTTCATGCCAGAGAGCTCAATGCACGCAGCATCGCCCGCAAGTTGTCGAGTTGGCGCGGCTATTTTAACTGGCTCATTGAGCTGCACGGACTGGGAAACAACCCAGTCGATGGCATCCGCGCCCCAAAGAAGAGTAAGCCTTTACCTAAAGCACTGGGTGCAGACGACGCGGTAAGGTTGGTCTCGCAGCATGGCAGTGATCAGCCGACGGCCCTCGCGAACCGTGCCATGTTTGAACTGTTGTACTCGAGTGGTTTGCGGGTATCGGAACTCACCGGTTTAGATATCAATTATATTGAGGATGGTAGCTATCGTTCGGAAGGGTGGGTTGATCTGGAGCAGGCAGAGGTGCATGTTACCGGCAAAGGGAATAAGCCGCGCATTGTTCCGGTCGGTGCGCCCGCGATTGCGGCACTGCGCGACTGGATCGCGGTTCGCAGTCATTTGCTCAAAACTGATCCGACACCGCTTTTTCTGACATCAAAAGGGACCCGTATCTCACCGCGACTGGTGCAGTTACGGATCAAAGCCCATGCACAACGTTTGGGCATTCCTGCCAATGTACATCCGCACATGCTGCGTCACTCGTTTGCGTCGCATGTGTTGCAATCGTCGGGAGACTTGCGTGCGGTGCAGGAAATGCTAGGGCATAGCTCGATTGCTGCAACCCAAGTCTATACCTCGTTGGATTTTCAGCATCTGGCAAAAGTCTACGATGCTACCCATCCTCGCGCTAAAAAATAACATACTCCCCCACCTTGTCCTAAAAATAGAGCGTTTCCGATAGATTTTTCGAGGGGTTTTAAAAATACTCCCACCAGTATATTTTTTAAGTGGCTGAAAATGTGCCATTTCTTAACTTATGCAACTCAATTGCAAAATAGGGCATAATGTTCGCTTCTTCGCCTGCGATTGCATCATGAAATCAACTCAACTTCGTCACGCTGCCGCTGAACCTGATCCAGCGACAGCCTTGTTACTGGCCAATGGTGTCCGCGCGACGGGAGCCAGAAGTCAGGTACTGGCAGTATTGCTCGACAGTAAGCGTGCTTTATCTCATTTGGAGGTACAAAGCGCTTTACCAGCAATGGACCGTGTAACGCTGTACCGCGCACTGGATTGCCTGACCGATGCAGGAATTGCCCATAAAATATCCGGCGACGACCGGGTATTTCGTTACAGTACTGGTAACGAGTCGGCAAGTGCTGGTGCCGCGGCCGGATCGCAACACACGCATGGACATTTCAAGTGTACCCGTTGCACACGCGTGTTTTGCCTCGATGATGAACAACAACCTGATTTGATGTATGAGCAGTGGCAATCGCGTCTACAAAACGCACTTGGCCCCGGATTTCAAAGCCAGGAAATAGAATTGACGATCAAAGGCTGGTGTGCAGATTGCGCCAATTAGATGGTTATCAGCTCGGTGACGCTTCCACTCAATCCCCCGATTTAACGTAAAGACGACGTACTTATGGCTCTTATCCCCACCACCATCCTTACCGGCTTTTTAGGCGCTGGCAAAACCACCTTGCTCAATCGTATTCTGCAAGAAAATCACGGCTTCAAAATCGCAGTGATTGAAAATGAGTTCGGTCAGGAGAATATTGATAATGAAATTCTGGTGCAGGACAGTAACGAACAAATCATTGAAATGAACAACGGTTGCATTTGCTGTACCGTGCGTTGTGATCTGATCATTGCACTCAGTAAGCTGATACAACAAAAAAATGAGGGTAAGATCGATTTTGATCACGTCATTATCGAAACAACAGGATTAGCGAACCCCGGACCTGTAGCGCAAACTTTCTTTGTTGACGAAGAAGTTGGCACCTACTACATGCTCGACGCTGTCGTGACCGTGGTTGATGCACGGCATGGCATGCAACAGCTTGATGCGCATGAAGAAGCGCAGCGCCAGGTTGGCTTTGCCGATAAAATTTTAATGTCGAAAACGGACCTTGTTGACGCCAGTGAGGTCGCCACGCTGCGTAGCCGCTTGTCCCGCATGAACCCACGCGCCCCTGTCTCGACGGTAGACTTTGGCAAGATCGCTATCGCGGAGGTGCTGGACCTGAAAGGCTTCAACCTCAATGCCAAACTTGATCTCGACCCCGATTTTTTGCTTGCCGAAGAGGCCGAGCATGAACATGCACATGAGCACAAAGATGAGCACTGCGGAGAAGAATGCCAGCATGATCATCATGATCATCATGAACACCATGACAAACAACACCATAATCATCATCACTCGCACCACACTGACGATATTGCAGCGTTTGTATTCAAAAGCGCCCGACCTTTCAATACAGGACAACTCGATGAGTTTCTCGGTGGATTGGTCCAGGTTTTCGGACCGCGTATGCTACGTTATAAGGGGGTGTTGTATATGCAGAACGCCGATCGAAAAGTCATTTTCCAAGGAGTTCACCAAATTATGGGTACAGATGTCGGCGCAAAGTGGGCAGATGATGAAATAAAAGAAAGTAAAATTGTATTTATTGGTAAAAATCTACCGAAAGACATATTTATTCAAGGTTTAGAGCACTGTTTGGTATAAACTATCGGGCTACTGATAATGGGCTCACAATAGGGCTCACGCAAAATCGCCCCAGCGTCATGATGGTAGCGCGTTGCACCTTGTGTGCCGCAACGTTTGCTCCATCGGCAGGGACAATTTTGTGTGAGTCCTACGAATATTGCCTGTTGTATAATAGGCAAGCATGACGTATGCAATTCACCCTATCAGTAAGGGGAGGATAATTTTCTAAAATCACGCATATTTTAGATTTTTTCTACGTATTAACCCGTTGTATCGAAAGTAAGCGAAGTGGCAACTAAATCACCTAAATCGACTGCTACAGTCAGCGCCCCCGAAGCTCTGCTCACCGAGGAACAAATCCTCGCGATGGGCGAGCAGGATTATATGAACGCTGCACAACTGGCATTTTTCAAGGCCCGTTTGCAGCAGCTTGAAAAGGATTTATTGAAGAATGCCGATGAGACGACCGAGCATCTTCGAGAAACAGTGCTGGTGCCAGATCCAGCAGACCGTGCCACGATAGAAGAAGAGCACGCGTTAGAGTTGCGCACTCGTGATCGTGAACGCAAACTCCTGAAAAAAGTGCAGCAAGCGATCGCCAGCATCGATGAAGGTGATTACGGCTGGTGCGAAGAAACGGGTGAGCCTATCGGTGTACCACGTTTGCTGGCACGTCCAACGGCGACGTTATCACTTGAAGCGCAGCAACGACGTGAAATGAAGCAAAAACTGTACGGCGATTGATTATTCAGATTTGTCTGATATAAAAGCGTGCTGCTGACAGCACGCTTTTTTGTTGCTTAAACGAGGAATTATCCTCGATCACCATCGCATCGCTCGTCGCCCTTTCACTGTTGAGTGATGAATATATTCTCTTACGCTATTGTGCCGTTGTTGACCGCAACTGCTAGATTTGTTGGACTAGGGCGTGTTGACATATAAAAAGCTGTTAACTTTTCCCGAAGTGTGTTTACATTCTAGATTTTAAAGAATGAAACGATGCTGCGACTGATGTTGAGAGATGATCAATGGGAACGAATTGCGCCTT
>NZ_JBMPPD010000011.1:0-100285 GCF_049339825.1 Undibacterium sp. RuRC25W
ATTACACAACAGGAGATTGATCACGCCATGAAAAGACTGAATAATCGACCAAGAAAAAGATTAGGATACCTTACACCCAATCAGGTATTCTTCAAAAATACGCTTGCACTTCAAAATTGAACTCGCGCAATAAAACAACTGCCATTGTCTGAGACAGATTTACCATCCGTGTTCTTCACCGGAAGGCACTCATGATATCGATCACAACAAGAGCAGTCTGCATGCAGTCGCCTAAGTAGGTAGGATCAAGCTACCATTTCATTTCGCCTTTATTCACTTTAGCGCCGATATTGAGTGACATTTCACCAGCAGTTAATTGTGGGTAAGCCTGTTGCATTGCGTTGATCAGTATCGAACTATCAGAACTAATGGATAAATTTTTCTCAAACTTCTGTAAATAATCTTTGGTAAAAATGATCGTACTGGCATCTATTTTTGTACCACTACTCATATGACCGGGCACAACAACTTGTGGTTTGAGTGCCAGCATCTCATCAAGTTGCTTGCCCCATGCATCCCGTTCGGCCACGGTTTGTGTGTCTGCTGTCCAGACGTGTAAATTGCCGAACACGGCGATATTGCCAACAATTGCTTTTATCGAAGGTATCCACACATAAGGACGATGTGCCAGCAAGCCAGTCGTTCCGCGGATCTCAATTCCCTGGCCTTCGAGCATGAGTTTATTTTCTTGTAATACACGAGGAATCACGGGTTGATGAGGTGCATTCCCCCCCATTTTTGGTCCCCAGAAGGCCAACTTACCAGCGACCTTGGGTGCAAGCTTATCCAGAACCGCTGAGGTCGTTACGACATCTGCTTTTGGAAAAAATACTTTTAAGGTTTCTACGCCGAAGTAATAATCAGGGTCAGCCTGACTGACATAGATCGTCGTTAATTGCTTACCACTATCGAGTACGTTCGCAGCAATACGCAACGCATCCGCGCGGGTAAAGCCACCGTCAATCAGGATGGCGTCTTTCGCCCCCATCACTAAGGTCGAATTAACGTTAAAGCTGTTAGCATCGGCGTTATACACTTTCAGAGTCAATACTGGCTGCGTAACTAGTGCTGTTTCTGGTTCTATTTCTGTCGCTGCTTGTGCCGCCTGCAAGGTAATTGCCAAAGAAGTCGCAAGAATCATTTTCTGTAACATATTAAAATCCTATATCGAGTTAAACATCGTGAATAACACTATAGTTGCAAATATCGCGCAGATAAATGCCATAATATGCACATAACTATTTCTTAAATCGAGCAAATCATGGACCGATTAACAGCCATGCAAGTCTTTGTCGAGGTCGCCCAGAGCGGAAGTTTTAGTGCAAGCGCTGACAAACTCGATATGTCGCGAGCGATGGTGACGCGCTATATCGGTGAGCTTGAGAACTGGTTAGATGCACGCTTATTACAACGAACGACCCGGAGTGTGACGCTCACTGAAGCAGGCGAACATTGTCTGCGTCGTAGTCAGCAGATGCTGGCATTGATGGAAAACGTCGAAGAAGAAACCTGCGGCCATGATGAAAATTTACGCGGCCAATTACGAATTACGTGTAGCGTCTCCCTTGCCTACGCTCAGATTGCCGCGGCAGTCGTTGATTTTTTAAAGCTCCACCCTCAGCTCAAGATCGATCTCAATGCGAGCGAGGGGGCGCTCAATCTGGTTGAAGCACGAATCGACCTAGCAATACGCATCAGTGCAACGCCTGACCCTATTCTCGTCGGCCGTCTATTGGCACCGTGTACATCCGTTCTCGTTGCATCACCTGCCTATCTCCGTAGCCATGGTATGCCACAGGTGCCCGCAGATCTTAACGGACACAGCTACCTCAGCTATGTTAATTTCGGAAAAAGTATCTGGACAATGACGCGCGGGGAGGAACAGACGCAAATCAGTATATCAAGCCATTTCAGCGCCAATGAGGCAACTGCATTATTGCAGGCAGCCTTAGCTGGTGGCGGCATCGCATTGCAGCCAAATTATCTTGCCAATCCCTATTTGATAACAGGTAGCTTGCAAACTGTGCTGCCTGACTGGAAAGTACCGGACATGGGTGTCTACGCACTCTATCCTTCACGCAAACACTTGCGTCCTGCAGTGCGGGCATTTCTGGATTTTCTCATTGAACGTTTTGCTAAAACACCTTGGTAAATACGGCGCACTACGCGAATCAAATCGTTTTATAAAGCTCTAACACCTTGAACGCAATCTCTAGTCTCGATGAAATCGCCAGCTTTTCTAATATCTTGTTGACATGAGTTCTCACAGTCCAATAACTGATATTCAACTTATTGGATATTGCCTTATCTCCATGCCCTTCAAGCAACAGAAAGCAGACAAAGGATTCTCGCTCTGTTAATTTGAATTCCTCTTTAAGTAAACTAATCGTGGTATCTCTACTAAAATTAACGCTCTCGTCTTCATTTCTAAAACTCAGTACTTTGGGATCGTGTTTTACATTTCCCAACTCGTTCATCGCAGGAAGATCGATTATTTTGGCGTTCTTTAGATACGATTTAAAATCAATACCGATACCAGAAATAATTCCTATCGGAGATCCTGCCGACAAGAGTAGTTCTCTGATTTTGTTTTTCTGATTTTTCTGATTATTTAGATTAAATTCTTCGACAATAAACTTTCCCTCTAACGTCTCAACGCGCAAATATAAAAAGAAACGTTGGTCAAAAAAATTATTGTCTTCGGGGAAATCCAGATAGTTTAAGTAATACTCATAAATATTCGAAGCCCCTTGAAAGTCGATATAGGTCTCTAGTGCAATGTGTTGCTGAGTAAAATAATCATTCATCTTCTCAGCGGTGACACCGGGGCCTAATAAATATTTATGCTCGCTACCATCTATTTTTTTTATATACGATAGTTTTTCCAGCTTTACCAAAAGAATTGATTTCTCATTTCTCAACGCGTTGGTAAAAGAACTTTTTTGACCTTGCCAGTCAATGATAATTTTTGCTTTATCCTGCTCGGCATATTGAAGTAACTCGTTCATGTCACCTAACGAAACCGGAGCAGAGACACCATCTGGAACAGTCACAATTTTTCCAAAACATCGCTCCACCCACGGAGAGACGCCCCAACAAATCACGTTCTTAAAACGCGTATGTTCAGATGTGTCGACTAGCGAAAAAGGTGAACAATTACTTTTTTCAATTTTTGTTAACTGTTGATCTCCATACAAATAATCCACGGGAAACGTACTCGATTCAAGGAGTGAGTAAAACCTCAACATGATACTCTTTCAAAAAAGTAGAAACTGCTTTTGCGATATGTAACGGGATTTAAACTTGTTGGGGATAAAAACGAATGAAAAAAAATTATAGGTATCGTTCGTATGAACCGCTAAATTCTGACTTTCTCAATTTTAAATACCAATAAAAATTCAACGCATCCCCGTGTCTTTGAATGGAATAAATTAATAAATCAATAATCGCATCATGTTTGGGTATAGACGCAATTCTGAAGCTGCACTTGCTAACTTTTCTGGCATTGATTGATACAAAACCATCCAATCTGCGAAGTGCATCTTATTAACGGTCACCAAGACTGTCTTTTAAATATATAAAAAATACGCATTGCGTTAAATCTTTTGGATTTTCTTTTCACAACAAAATTTATTAATCGCTTGATCGTAGGATCGTTACTCATTTAATGGAAAGAACATATGCGTCACAATTACCTGAAGTAGTCATTGTATTTAATCATCAATATACTAAATTAATAAATCACGAACGATTTTCAAATTAATATTTGTAACCAAAAATTAAAATAGCAGTGACAACAAAACGGAATAAATAAGACTCGCGGAACGATTTATACTCAGAAAAATATCACTAGTTTGTTTCTCTCAGATACATCCATTTCAATGACATGTCACATATTAACTACGCTCTTTGCTACGCTATGGGGACGAGGCCAGTGCTTGTGTGCTACAAAGGATTATCACGCCGATAAAAGACGTGCATCTATCCAGAATTTCAGAATATAAAAATTGACTGAACTTCAGCCCACATACTTGCCTCATGAGTTGCTCTTGTATCGCACACTATACATACAAACGCACACCTCATTCAGTGAATGGATTCAACACTAGTGGACGTACAGCGATGGATCTCATCACAAGTAATCGTCTGAAATTAATGGCAAATCAATAGCAATCATGGCCTCTACATCTGGTGTAGAATTAAATTTTATGCTGCCACTAATTTCTGTTCGCGACGATATATCCCACGCAGTCCAAGTCCAGTACCCGTTTGCGGAATAAGTGTTGACGACGATCGGTTTCCAAACACCTCTTGAAGTAAATTACCATGACCGCCATCCCTGATAGCCACTTGTAAATGCATCACTTCCCACCTCGAGCAAACATACAAATTATTACAATTTGTATGTTTTTAGGAGGTTGAAATAACTTCCTGAACACAACGAAAAAGATTTTTTTGATAAGTTCTCAGAAGGTATATTTCAGGGGCAACCGCCATGTCGTAATGGATCTGACTGATCTTCTGACGTAGGTATTTTTAAAGTCAAACAATCTGGTGAGGTGTCAGACTCTCCTTGAGTTCACTACCATTGGTTGAATTTTTTTTATACGGCGGGCTAACGATCTTTGTACACGTCGCTAAATCAATTCGTTCAAAGAATTTTCGCTCATCACCCATCAAAGCTCTCAGTTCTTTAATGCTTAGGCCTGTTTCCTGATGCAATCGCACTAACATACTCGCGCTCACAAGTAATTGAAAGCAACGAATTCTGGCAATTGTTGACGGCGATACCCCCAACACCTTACTTAAATGGAAATCATTTTTAAGCTCTAACATGTAGATGACGCTATTGACTAAAGCGTTTGGGTCGTAATTAAGTTGGCACATGATCTGTCATCCATCCTATTGAGGGTTAAAATTAATAACTACATCCCTTTAGAACACACTGTTGGAAATGTGTCTGGAAAATTCAACTTGAAGTGAGCCTCTTGAACCTCTTTTGTTTCTCTAAAAAATCTGACAATATATTCTTCGAAAGTTTCAGTTGAACGCTTATTAGCAGGGTTATAGACAGGATAGGTATTTCTCATCTTAGAATCCTTCGCGTTGAACATGTCAATGTTCAGATATTCATCTATTTCAAAGAATTTTTGTATCGCTATAAATTGGTATTTTTTATTGATGTATAGTTCAGAAAACAGACGAATAGATGGTTGATATCGGTCGCATTCTTATTCTGAAAAAATGAAATAGTCGTTTTTTCATCTTTGAATTAGGCGCAGAAAAACGGCATTCAAGGTAAGTATTTTTTTGTCGCTCGAATAAGAACTTCAAGTAGAACAAAAATAACTTTGGCTACTCATTTAGCAATGAAGTACGTTGTCAGCATCGGAAGAAGTAGCACAGGAAGGACATGTAATACCCCGTCAGAAATGGGCGGGCTAATGGATATTGAGCAGTCGACAATGATTGTCTGATTAAATTCAATTACACTTTTTTCAAAGTGAAAATTGAATGTAAAAACAATTGCAAAACAATGGCGAGGTATATTTTTTGATATGCTATTTGCGGTAAAAAATCACACTATGCTTGTTTTTTTAAATAGAGCGCTTTATCCGCAAGATCGAATAAAAGATCGGCATCTGTACAGTCTGGAGAAGATGTCGCCACTCCGATCGAAATGCCTACCTTCACTCTGACGCCATTAAGTAGCTCAATGTCGGGACGAATCACGTCAGTAAGTCGATGAACAATCGCTTTTGCCAGCTCGCTGCCACAACCACGGGCAACAACAGCAAATTCATCTCCGCCCAAGCGGACTAGCAAGTCTCCTTCTCGCATTTGTCCAGAAAGTCGCCTGGCTACTTCGCAGAGTACCCGGTCACCAGCAGGGTGTCCGAATTGATCATTCACTTGTTTAAAGCCATTTAAGTCCATGCAAATCAAGCTGTAGTGCACGCCAGATCGGATCGCATAGGACATTTCTGCAGCGTTCGCGATATCAAACTTTGCACGGTTTGCGATACCGGTCAGGTAGTCAGTTAATGCTAACTGTTTTAATTCAACTGCATTTCTGTGACTTTGCAAGGCTGTCATGACGAGTACGCCAAAATCAGCTAAGGTCCCTCTTTGAATTGTAGTAAATGGTCGTGGCTTAGAATCAATGACAGCAATCGTGCCAAGAACTAGATTATTCTCATCAACAAGTGGAACACCCGCATAAAAGCGTAAATGGGGAGCATTGACAACCAGTGGGTTAGAAATAAAGCGACCGTCTTCAACCAAATTGTGAACAATCAAGGGCTCTCTCGGTGACATAATGGTATGTGCACAAAAAGCCACCTTACGATCAAGCTGATCAACGTCTAATCCCAATCGTGATTTGAACCATAGCCGATCAGTGTCCATCATGGCGACAACTGCAATCGGCATGTCAAATGTATGTGCCGCAATCCTTGTCAGCGCGTCAAATTCCAGTGACGGTGCGGTATCGAGAATTTGATAAGAGCGGACTGCATCAATCCGTTGTAATTCATTGATCGGCAAAGGGCATTGTTGATCTGCTACCACGCTATACTCCTAAGGCATCTGGGACGATAGTCTGCTATTTTAATCTGATATTTAATTTAGTTATTTGCTAGACGCATTTTCTCATTAAACCCGTCTTTCATAAAAAAAAAAAATAATTCCTACCCGTTAGACAAGACGCTACCGCACCACGCCCATTGTCATTTTTCATTTTCCAGATTGACGCCGATAAGTTATTTCGCGGAATAATGATCCGCCTGTCTAGCGAATTCAATAAACGATTGCAGATAATCGGTCGCATTATCCATCTCACGCGTACCAAGATAAATGTGTTTCGCAATACCGTTTGGTCCCAGACGCAACGTGCGCAATTGCAACTGGGGCGCATAGTCAGTCACTAACCACTTAGGCAGTGCCGTTACGCCACGTCCACTCGCGACCATCTGTAACATGATATCAGTGGTTTCAATGGTCTTGTGTTTGCGGGGTGAACAGTTGGCCGGTAATAAGAACATGTTGAAAATGTCGAGACGCTCAATTGGCACTGGGTACGTGATCAAGGTTTCCTCCATGAGCTGTTCTGGCGCGACCACCTCTTGCGAAGCCCAAGGATGATCTTTGTGTACGACCAGTACTTGTTCATAGTCAAACACCGGTTCAAATTGTAAACCAGGCTTATGCAATGGATCTGGCGTGACGAGCAAATCAATTTCGAAACCAAACAAAGCACCGATACCGCCAAACTGAAATTTTTGTTTGACGTCCACGTCTACCAACGGCCAGGCGGCCAGATAACGGGTGACGATTTTCAACAACCATTGATAACATGGATGACACTCCATACCGATACGCAGTGTCCCGCGCTCACCCTGTGCAAACTGGCGCAAACGCTCCTCAGCAAGGACTAATTGTGGCAACAAGCGTTGTGCAACGGCATGCAGGTATGCCCCGCCTGCGTCAGTCGTAAAGAGCGTCCCTCGCGTAGCCAGATATCAGTCCCCATTTGCTGCTCCAGCTTTTTCATACTGTGACTCAGCGCCGATTGGGTCAGGTGCAAAACTTCTGCTGCAGCCGTTAATGAGCCCTGCTTTTCGACTTCCATTAAAATGGCCAAGTGAATACGCTCTAACATAAACTATGAATAAAACTCATGGATGTGTGAAGAAAGACCATTTTACTTCATTGATTTGAGAATTTACTATCAACACATTGAATAAATAAGGACGAACGACATGACCACCATCCATAACCTCGGTTTTCCCCGTATCGGCGCCAAGCGCGAACTGAAATTTGCTTTGGAGTCCTATTGGAAAGGCGAAATCTCGCTTGACGAACTCAAACGTCTCGGTTCAAGCTTGCGCCAGCGTCACTGGAACAATCAATCCGGCCTTGATCTCGTTCCCGTTGGTGACTTCTCTTTTTATGATCAGGTGCTCGATATGAGTTTCACTTTAGGCAATCTGCCTGATCGCGTCAGGGACTTCCATGGCGACCCGCTCGACAATTATTTCCGCGTAGCGCGCGGCCGTTCGGCTCAGTCCGTCCATGAGAATCATACTTGCTGCGGTGGTGTAGCTGCGGGAGAAATGACGAAGTGGTTTGACACTAATTATCACTATATTGTGCCGGAATTCAACGCGACCACCGAATTCAAGCTTGATGCGTCACGTCTCTTGGCGCAATTAGCAGAAGCCAAACAGCAAGGTGTCAAAGCAAAACCAGTGATCATTGGTCCTGTGACCTATCTGGCGCTAGGTAAAGCAAAAGAGAACGCCGACAAACTAGCGCTATTGCCATCATTATTGGCAGTCTACTCACAATTGCTACATACCTTGAGTGAGCACGGCATTGAATGGGTACAAATTGACGAGCCCATTCTGGTTACGGAATTGAACACGGATTGGCAACATGCGTTCAACCTCGCCTACCATCAACTAAAGCCGTGCCGTATCAAAATATTGGTCACCAGTTACTTTGGTCAACTGCAAGACAATCTCTATTTGGCCGCTAATCTACCAGTCGCTGGTCTGCATATCGATGCAGTCAACGATCATGAAGACCTGCGTCGTTTACTCAATCTGATCCCACAGCACAAAGTGTTGTCTCTCGGAGTCGTCAATGGTCGCAACATCTGGAAAACCGACCTTAACGCTGTGCTCGATTGGCTTGAACCATTAGCCGAGCGTCTTGGCGACAAACTCTGGATCGCACCGTCGTGTTCATTGCTGCACGTACCCGTTGACCTCAATAACGAACAAAAATTAGACGTCGACATGAAAAGTTGGCTAGCATTCGCGTTACAAAAACTAGACGAATTACAAGTGCTGGCGAAGGCGCTGCGCCATGGCCGTGATTCGGTCAAAGAAGAATTGACTGCCAACCAGTCAGCATTAGCAGCACGTCGCAACTCAACACGCGTGACGAATCCCGTGGTACAAAATGCGGTTGCTGCGATCACTACTAAGCTTGGTGCTCGTCAGAGTAGCTATACTATTCGCGCTGCCAAACAAGCGACGTTACTACAACTGCCTACCTACCCAACGACGACCATTGGCTCCTTCCCACAAACGGCAGAAATTCGCCATGCACGTAGCGAATTCAAAAGTGGAAAACTCGATGATGCTGGTTATAAAGCAGCCATGCAAGCAGAAATCGCCCGCAGTGTCCGAGAACAAGAAACACTTGATCTGGATGTGCTTGTCCACGGTGAGGCAGAACGTAATGACATGGTTGAATACTTTGGAGAACAATTGGACGGCTATGCTTTCAGTCAATTTGGCTGGGTACAATCTTATGGGTCTCGCTGTGTGAAACCACCCATTCTTTTCGGTGATATCAGTCGACCAAAAGCCATGACTGTCGAATGGACAAGCTACGCACAATCGCTGACGAAAAAACCAATGAAAGGGATGTTGACCGGCCCAGTCACGATCCTGAACTGGTCATTCGTGCGTGACGATCAACCACGCTCTGTGTCTTGCCAACAATTAGCATTGGCCATACGCGAAGAAGTGCAAGACCTGGAAAAAGCAGGCGTGCGCATTATTCAGATCGATGAAGCGGCATTACGTGAAGGACTGCCATTGCGAAAAGCAGAATGGAAAAATTATCTCGATTGGGCAATTGAATCATTCCGTATCACTGCCAATGGCGTGACAGATACTACGCAGATTCATACTCACATGTGCTATTCAGAGTTCAACGATATCATCTCGGCCATCGCAGACATGGACGCAGACGTGATCACAATTGAAACTTCTCGCTCAGATATGGAATTATTGGATGTATTCGATAGCTTCAACTATCCAAATGAAATCGGCCCTGGGGTCTATGATATTCATTCACCTAACATCCCGACCAAAGAGGATATTGTGCAACTCATGAGAAAAGCGGCCGAGCGTATTCCAGGAGAGCGCCTCTGGGTCAACCCAGATTGCGGCCTGAAGACCCGTCAATGGGCAGAAGTTTTACCGGCATTAACCAACATGGTAGCGGCAGCGAAAGAATTGCGCGCAGCGGCGTAACTAAACCGTCCTGCTTTGTATCCAACGAGTAGGACAAGACCAACCAAGTAATCACAGAAAAACGCAAGCGCCACCTGCCCTTGCGTTCTATTACCCACGATGCGCTTACTATCGCTGCTGACTTTACCCGTTTCAAACAAGCAATCAAATTGTTAGCAACAACAAATTGACGTTTACGTTAACGTAAATTAATGCTATCTTTTATCCACCAGGTGCTGCACCCCTTTTCTTAGGGTGACAGTTAAACGGGAAAGCGGTGCGTCTCTATGCTTAGCTTGCATTCAGAGACTATGCCGCTGCTGCCCCCGCAACGGTAAGCAAGTGTGGTTGCATCCTCCAAGCCACTGGTCATACGACTGGGAAGGCGATGCAACAAGTCTTGTGAGCCCGGATACCGGCCTGGTGATCTGTCGGAAAATCGCGGGTGGCGATTGAGTCCGGTATCTGCGTTCATTGTATGGCGGTAGGCTGTTGTACGCAGTTTGTCGGTTCAATTTCTTTCGTCGTTTTCTACTGGTCCCGATGTCGCGCGGTGGGTGCGCATCGTGGCGCGCATTGTTCATTCTTGCAGCGCTCCCCTTCAGGTTACTGATGTGCGCAATTGTGCGGGACTGCGTTCGTCGGTTGCTTTTTAGTCGTATTTAACTGTGCAGTGCACGGCTTCGATCAAAGGAAACTGAAAATGACCACACAAACTATGTCATCCACGACCATCCCACGTATTAAATTACTCATCAACGGTAAGTTTGTAGAATCGCGCAGCAAAGAATGGCGCGATATCGTCAACCCGGCAACGCAAGAAGTACTGGCACGCGTACCCTTTGCAACACCAGACGAAGTGGATGCCGCGGTCGCAGCAGCCAAGTTTGCATTCATTGCGTGGCGTAAAACACCCATCGGTGTACGCGCTCGCATTTTTCTTAAATATCAGCAATTGATACGTGAAAACATGAAAGAGCTAGCTGCCACGTTGACAGCAGAGCAAGGTAAAACACTAGCGGATGCTGAAGGCGATATTTTCCGCGGTTTAGAGGTGGTCGAGCATGCGGCGAATATCGGCAATCTGCAAATGGGTGAGCTGGCAAACAATGTTGCCAATGGCGTGGATACTTACACCCTTCTACAACCAATCGGCGTCTGTGCAGGCATTACGCCCTTTAACTTTCCGGCAATGATTCCGCTGTGGATGTTTCCAATGGCGATCGCTTGTGGCAATACGTTCGTCTTAAAACCATCAGAACAAGATCCCATGGTGACGATGCGCTTGGCTGAACTTGCACTACAGGCAGGTATTCCGGAAGGGGTGCTAAACGTGATTCATGGTGGTGAAGACGTCGTGAATGCTATCTGTGATCACGACGATATCAAAGCGATTTCTTTTGTGGGATCAAGCAGAGTCGGCACACATGTTTACAACCGCGCCACCTTGGCTGGTAAACGTGTGCAATGCATGATGGGCGCAAAAAATCATGCCGTTATTTTGCCGGATGCAAATAAAGAGCAAACCATCAACAGCCTTGTCGGCGCTACTTTTGGTGCAGCGGGTCAACGCTGCATGGCGGTGTCAGTCGCTATCCTCGTCGGTGAAGCAAAACACTGGGTCGACGATTTAGTACGCGTTGCCAAAACGCTCAACGTTAACGCAGGTACAGAAGTGGGAACCGACATCGGACCGGTCATTTCGTGTGCTGCGTATGATCGCGTGGGTGGGTTGATTGAGGCGGGAATTGCCGAAGGCGCCACGCTTGAACTGGATGGACGTCATCCTGTCGTTAAAGGCTATGAAAAGGGCAACTTCTTCGGACCGACTATTTTTTCTCACGTGAAGCCGGGAATGCGGATTTACGATCAAGAAATATTTGGCCCCGTATTGTGCTTATGTTTTTCTGACACACTACAAGATGCCATCGCGTTTATTAATGCGAATCCAAACGGCAATGGCACAGCGATTTTTACGCAGTCAGGTGCAGCAGCACGTAGATTTCAAGAAGAGATCGATGTCGGCCAGGTAGGTATCAACGTACCAATTCCCGTCCCTGTCCCTTTATTTTCTTTTACTGGGTCACGCGCGTCCAAGTTAGGCGATCTGGGTCCTTACGGTAAGCAAGTCATTAGTTTTTACACACAAACCAAAACGATCACCCAACGCTGGTTTGACGATAGCACCTCGACTGTTGGCGTCAATACCACCATCGCCCTGAAGTAAGAGGGTGAGCAACATGAACTTCGAACTCAACGATGAACAACTAGCCTTTCAGGCGTCGGCACGCGTCTTTGCTGAGAAAGAATTTGCACCGCATGCAGCAGCATGGGATGCAAATAGCATTTTCCCACTCGACGCCATCAAACGCGCGGGTGAGATAGGGTTTTGCGGCATCTATTCTCCCGAGTTTCAAGGTGGTTTGGGTCTATCGCGACTCGACGCGAGCATTATTTTTGAGGAACTGGCAAGTGTTGATCCATCAACGACGGCGTATCTGACCATCCATAATATGGCGACATGGATGCTGTGTCACTGGGGCAATCCGGCTATCCGCGATCATTGGGGACCACTACTCACATCCGGTCAGGCACTGGCCTCCTATTGCCTAACAGAGCCGAGCGCTGGTTCAGATGCAGCAGCAATCAAAACCAAAGCTGAACCAATAAAAGGTGGCTACAGCATTAGTGGTTCAAAAGCCTTTATTTCAGGCGCGGGGGTATCGGATCTCCTCATTGTCATGGCGCGAACAGGTGGACCGGGCGCAAGTGGAATTTCTGCTTTTGCCGTACCCGCAACCACAAAAGGGCTTGGTTTTGGGCGAAAAGAAGAAAAACTCGGCTGGCATAGTCAGCCGACGCGGCCCGTCTTTTTTGAAAATGTCTGGGTGCCTGACAACCATTTGCTTGGCAACCTCGGAGACGGTTTCAGAATAGCGATGCGTGGACTTGATGGTGGTCGTATCAATATTGCGTCCTGTTCTCTTGGCGCAGCACAAGGTGCGCTCAATGCTGCGCAAACCTATGTCAAAGAACGGCGGCAATTTAATCGTCCTTTGGCAGATTTCCAGTCAATGCAGTTCAAACTCGCCGACATGCTGACCGATCTTATCGCCGCTCGTCAATTAGTCAGGATGGCAGCGGTTAAGCTCGACGAGAAAGCCCCCCATGCAAGTGTCTATTGTGCCATGGCGAAACGATTTGCAACTGATATTGGTTTTCAAGTCTGTGATGAAGCACTACAGATCCACGGCGGGTATGGCTATATCCGTGAATATCCGCTTGAGCGCTTAATGCGTGATGCGCGAGCGCATAAGATTCTGGAAGGTACTAACGAAATCATGCGATCGATTATTGCCCGCCAATTTCTCGACACAACAACAATCGGAGACATACGATGAACCACTATACTAACTTAAAGCTCAGCATAGAGCACCGCACTGCGTTGATTACCCTAAGCAATCCTGCTGCTAATACGTTCACACGAGATGGTCTGATTTCATTAACGCAATTGGTGCGCGATCTCAATGCCAGAACCGATATTAACAGTCTAATCATTACAGGTGAGGGGGATAAATTTTTCTCCGCTGGCGCCGACCTAAAACAATTTGCTCAAGGGGATAAAGCACTGGCTCGTGAAATGGCGCGTCGATTCGGTGAAGCATTTGAGGCATTGGCTGATTTCCGCGGTGTATCAATCGCTGCCATCAATGGTTATGCAATGGGCGGTGGGCTGGAGTGTGCGCTCGCCTGTGATCTCCGAATTGCAGAGAGCCAGGTGCAAATGGCTTTACCAGAGGCCTCAGTCGGCTTGCTACCTTGCGCTGGTGGCACGCAACATCTGGCGTGGCTTGTTGGTGAAGCATGGGCAAAACGTCTGATTTTATTGGGTGAACGGATCAATGCCACGACCGCATTACAGATCGGTTTGGTCGAAGAAGTCGTAGAAACTGGCAGCGTCGTTACACGCGCATTAGCGCTGGCAAAACTTGCAGACAAACAGAGTCCAGTGAGCCTCGCTGCCTGCAAACATCTGATACAAGGTGCGCGTAAGCAGGCCCCACATCATATGCTGCCGTTAGAACGCGAAGCCTTCGTTAATCTGTTTGACACCCCAGACCAACATGAGGGCGTGCAGGCATTTTTACAAAAACGTGCTCCACAATGGAGTAACTCATGAGTGCCGCAGTCCTGTTTAGAGAAATTCGCTGCAGCAATCAGGCGCTGATTGGTGTTGCGACACTGAACGTAGAAAAATCTCTGAACGCTCTTTCGCTGGAAATGGTGCAACTACTGGACCAACAATTGCTCCTATGGGCAGAGGATCGGAAGGTTGTATTAGTTATCCTAGAAGCAGCAGGTGAAAAAGCATTTTGTGCTGGTGGTGATTTACTCCCGCTCTATCACTCAATGCGCGAACACCATGCTTCTGATCAGGCTGACGACTGTAGCGCCAACATTTATGCAGGTCAGTTTTTTTCGACCGAATATGCACTAGATTATCTGATCCATCACTATCCTAAACCAGTATTATGCTGGGGTCATGGCATCGTGATGGGGGGTGGCGTTGGATTGATGGCCGGCGCCAGCCATAAAGTCGTGACTGAGACCTCCCGTGTTGCTATGCCTGAGATATCAATAGGCCTATTTCCGGATGTTGGTGGGTCCTGGTTACTCTCGCGTATGCCACAAAAATCAGGTCTATTTCTAGCACTCACCGGCGCCCAGATTCGTGCTGCAGATTGCCTCTTTGTTGGAATGGCCGATGTCGCTATTTTACAGGCACGCAAAAACGACGTGATCGATGCACTCGGAACGCAAGCCTGGACCACTGACCGTACAGACAATGACGCACGCCTCACTGCATTACTTGCGTCATTTTCCGCTCCTGAATTGTCACAAGCTGGCCCACTACAACAACATTTGCCATTGATTAATACCTTATGTAAAGGAAACTCAATCACCGAGATTGTCGATACGATAAAAGCGAATGAGATTGATGACCCTTGGTTTGCAAAAGCAGTCGCCACGTTGCGCGCGGGTTCACCGACCTCGGCCGCATTAGCACACGCCTTACTCCAAAAAGCGAGTGCTATGGACCTAGCTGACGTTTTCAGGCTCGAATATGTGGCTGCATTGCGTTGCGCAACAGGGACAGATTTCGCGGAAGGCATCCGCGCATTACTAGTGGATAAATCGGGCAATCCTAACTGGATACCGGCATCCACCGAAGCGCTGACACCGGCAATGCTCAATCATTTTTTCACCGAACCAGCATGGCATCAACATCCACTACATCAACTCGGAAAAGAATAACTCATCCCTTTGAAGGAGACATCACATGAGTCGTATCGCATTTATCGGTTTAGGAAATATGGGTGCACCAATGGCCGTCAACCTGATCAAAGCAGGACACCAATTGACGGTATTTGATTTATCGACCGTCGCCTTGGCGCGTCTCTCCGACGCAGGCGGGACCGTCGCCAATAGCGCTGTGGCATCTGTTCTGGATGCAGAAATTGTGATCTCGATGTTGCCAGCTAGCAGCCATGTCGAATCGCTATATTTGGGCGACCAAGAGATTCTGTCATCGATTGCACCAGGAACACTGATCATCGATTGCAGTACGATTGCACCCCAATCAGCACGTAAGGTTGCCACTGCTGCTGCCGCACGTGGTTTAGCAATGATTGATGCGCCGGTATCTGGTGGCACTGTCGGCGCAGCTGCTGGCAGCTTAACATTTATTGTTGGAGGACCAACTGAGGTGGTTGAACGCGCCCGCCCTATTCTGAACGCAATGGGTAAAAACATTTTCCATGCGGGTGACAGTGGTACTGGCCAAACAGCCAAAATTTGCAATAACATGTTGCTCGGTATTCTAATGACAGGCACCGCTGAAGCATTAGCATTGGGCGTCGCGAACGGACTTGATCCTAAAGTGCTATCTGACATCATGAGTAAAAGTTCAGGCCGCAATTGGGCACTCGACGTCTATAATCCGTTTCCTGGCGTGATGGATAATGTGCCTGCTGCGCGCGCGTATGCGGGTGGGTTCGGTGTGGACCTGATGTTGAAAGATTTAGGTCTGGCAGCAGAATCAGCCTTAGCATCACGCGCAGCCATTCCTTTAGGCGAGTTATCGAGAAATCTCTACTCTTTACATAGCCAAGCTGGTTCAGGGAGTCTGGACTTTTCTAGCATTCTGAATTTATTAGCACCGAAAAAAGTCAACTAATACGTTACGTTCAACACGACACAAAATGCGCGATCAACTCACTACGAGCGCGCATTTTTTCATCGCAAAAAACGCAGTCATATCAGTGCTAACCATGCTCAATAGTCCGCAGATCATCAACGCATCAAAGGAGATAACCACTCGATGCAGCGTCAATGATGCCAACAGATGCTATCCCCACTTGTAGAAATAGAAACTAATAGCCAACGTTTTTCCTTGTTATCGCGCTCAACAAGCACCGTTAGTTAAGCCTCGCAAAGAAATGTAAATTGTGACAGTGGATGGTCATTCAAATGTATAATTGCGAATCATTATCATTTATATCCGCAAATTAATACAATGACATCGCCAGTACCAACCTCTTTAGCGATCACCTACCCACATCAGCAACGGCGGGCGTTCTGGCTACGTCAATTACATCAATGGCACTGGATTAGTTCCGCCCTATGTCTGACAGCCATGCTTCTCTTTGCGTTTAGTGGCATCACACTCAATCACGCATCGCAGATCGAGGCACATCCACATGTGACAAAAAAAACAGGTCATTTGCCGGACTCGCTGTTACATCTGCTCAAAGAGGCGCAAGCAACAACACAAATACAGACCGATCAAAGCAAGGCATTGCCTGAGAGTATAAGAAGCTGGCTGACATCACAGTTAGCGATACGGGTCGATCAACAGATCCCAGAATGGTCGCCGGAAGAGGTTTATGTCGCATTGCCACGACCCGGTGGCGATGCTTGGCTGCGTATGTCGCTCGACGATGGAACGCTGGAGTATGAACTCACTGATGGTGGCTGGATCGCTTACATCAATGATCTGCACAAAGGGCGCAATACAGGAACGGCGTGGAATTATCTGATCGATGGATTTGCCGTGTTGTGTCTGACATTTTGTGTCACGGGCTTCTTTTTATTGAAGATGCATGCCGCCAACCGACCTTCTACTTGGCCCCTCGTCTTGTTTGGTGTGGTACTGCCATTACTGTTAGCACTCACCTTCGTTCATTAACCCTCCAGTCTCTCTTTACAGTTAAAAAGGATTTTCTATGCAAAAACTGCTTCCATTTGCCATCAGTAGTCTACTTACAGCACCTGCAGTTGAGGCAATTGCCGCCGATATGAATCTGAAGGTTGAGGTGCCTCGCCCTCATGTTGCTCAATACCATAAACCCTACGTCGCGATCTGGCTCGAGAAGCCGGACCAAACGTTTGCCGGTAATCTGGCGGTATGGTACGACATGAAAAAACATAATAATGAAGGCACCAAATACCTCAAAGACCTCCGTCAATGGTGGCGTCGTAGTGGTCGGGAGTTGACCATGCCGGTCGATGGCGTCAGCGGCGCCACTCGCACCACAGGTGAACATAGCCTCAGTTTCTCTGGAGACAAAGGTGCCTTGGCAGGTCTTCCAGCAGGTGACTATCAGTTAATGGTCGAAGCGGCACGTGAAGACGGTGGCCGTGAAGTGGTCAAGATTCCATTTCATTGGCAAGCTAAAGGCGAACAAACATTGCAAGCGCAAGGAAAAACCGAGCTTGGCATGATTTCACTCAACATTAAATAAGGCACTGTTATGTCATTGATTTCTATTCCGACTCTGCGTCAGACAATTGCCATGTCTGCATTGACCTGTTTCAGCCTCGCGGCACAAGCGCATCACGCTTTTCTTGTTCCTTCCTCAACCGTGGTTTCCGGTGATGCTCCATCGATTCTGGTTGACGCTGGCATTGCCACCAATGTGTTTGAATATGACCATATGGCATTACAGCTCGATAACCTAAGTATTACCGCGCCAGATGGTAGCCCGCTTTTACCAGAAAATATCACGCATAGTCGTTTCCGTAATAGTTTTGAGCTGCAACTCAAACAAAAAGGGAGTTACAAGCTCGATGTCATGAACCAAATCCTGCTTGCCACCTATAAAGATCAGGGAGATGCCAAACGCTGGCGTGGTACGGCATCTACGATCACCAAAGAGATTCCAACAACAGCAACGGATCTCCAGGTCAGTGAGCGTATCAACCGCGTCGAGACGATCGTCACCAATGGTAAACCTGGCGGTAAATCCATGGACATAGCCGGTAAAGGTCTAGAGATCGACTTCCTCTCCCATCCCAATGACTTGGTCGCTGGAGAATCAGCCCGTTTCCGTGTACTGCTCGATGGAAAACCTATGCCGAACATCGCCATTGAAATCATCCCTGGCGGTAAACGGTATCGTCAGGATTCTGAAAACCAGCAGGTAACGACCAATAGCGATGGCATCGTCAGCATTCAATGGAAGAACGCTGGGCTGTACTGGTTGCAGGTCGAGGTTAAAGACGACCTGCATGCGACACCTCCTGCTACCTCTCGGATCGCCAGCTATAGTGTGACTCTAGAAGTGCTGCCTCAATAAGTTTCATCCATCAAGTAATCAAGCAATGAAGTCAGCATGCGCCATTTATACATCCCAACTAACACTGCCGAACCAACGACATTACCAGAAGGCTCACAGACCTTGCATCTGCAAGGGTCCAGCATGGGAACGACCTGGTGCGTGCAACTCATCGGCAAGACCAATCTGACGGCTGATATGCTGCAGCAAGGCTTGCAATATCAACTGGACCAAGTAGATCGACAAATGAGTACCTGGGACATCAACTCTGATCTATGTCGTTTTAATCGAGCGGCGGCGGGCACCTGGTGCCGCCTTCCGGAAGCATTTTGTCAGGTAGTAGATTACGCTATTTATCTGGCGCGGCAAACAGCTGGCGCATACGATCCGGCTGCTGGTAAATTAGTTGATTTATGGGGCTTTGGTCCGCAACCGCGCTCATCAGCATTTCCTAATGCAGCAAGGATAATGCAAGCGATGGCAGGACACGGTTGGCGTGATTTGCAATTCGAACGTCATGCTGCACGCTTATTTCAACCTGGTGGCGTTAGTCTGGATTTCTCTTCCATTGCGAAAGGCTACGCCGTCGATCAATTGGCGCGATTTTTAGATGCGCAGGATGTCCCCAGTTATCTCATTGAAGTGGGGGGCGAGCTCCGAGGACGCGGCATCAAGCAAGATCACTCTCCGTGGTGGATTCGTATTGAACAAGCAGATGGGCAATCCAGTACCGATAAAACAGCACATGAATCTGAATCTGGTTCAGAACACCTGATTGCCTTACATGAACTATCGATTGCGACCTCAGGTAACTATCGTCAGTTTTTTGACCACGAAGGACGACGTTATTCACATACGATCGATTCACGTACTGGTTATCCGGTCGATAATAAACTGGTGTCAGTTTCCGTACTCCATCGTGAATGCATGATTGCCGACGCGTTAGCAACAGCCTTTACTGTCATGGGATATGAGAATGCGATCGCGTATGCCAATCAACACGAGATTGCTGCCCTCTTTACACAACAACAGAACAACACGATTTCTGAGACCCGAAGTAGAGCGATGTCTGCGATGCTGGAGGAATAATGATGATGACCTCTTCCGTCCACCAGCAGCGCGCACTCAGGGTCTTCATGTGGACATCGATTTTGTTGCTCCCCGTAAGTCTGATCAGCATCTGCTGCCACAATATTATTGCTGACTGTCTGCCACCGTTACTGGTTGTGCTAACCTACATGACCTTCTGTAGTTATAGTTATTTCAAATATAAACTCACAAAAAATAACAGCACTGTCTTTTCTCCTATCGCTAAGGCTGTAGATCCAGAACACGCCTACTGTATCGCGTATGCCAGTCAGACTGGCTATGCAGTACAACTTGCTGAAAAAACCGCCCAGGTGCTACAACAAGCGGGGACATCAGTAGTCATCGTTGAGCTCAATCAGTTATCGCTCGCCGATCTGCAACGCCGCCGTCAGATGCTCTTTATCGTCAGTACGACTGGTGAAGGTGACGCACCAGACAATGCCGATCTATTTACGAGAAAACTTCTCAACACCGCTGCGGACTTATCTACGTTACGCTACGCTATTCTGGCGTTGGGTGACCGTCATTATCAACACTATTGCGCTTTTGGCTATCGGCTCGCGCAATGGCTGCAACAGCAACAAGCGATCAGCTTATTCGATCTGGTCGACGTCGATAATGGTGATGAGGCAGCGTTACGTCATTGGCAGCATTACCTCGGTAAGCTGAGTGGTCATTCAGAACCAGCAGATTGGAATCAGCCCGTCTATACCGCATGGACACTGCGCGAACGGCGCTTATTAAACCCTGATAGCCTCGGTGCACCCGTTTTTTATCTTCGGCTCACACAACGCGATAGTCTTGAACAACAATACCAGTGGCAAGCTGGCGATATTGCTGAAATCATGCCTCAATATATTGCAGCACCACTAACCGCTACTGAGCAATTAGCACAACAAAAAAACCTACCACACCGAGAATATTCAATCGCTTCCATACCTCAGGATGGATACCTCGATTTGGTCGTGCGCCAGGTACGTCATCCAGGGGGTAGTCTCGGACTCGGCTCAGGCTGGCTAACAGCCCATGCAAAAATAGGACAATCGATTGCCCTGCGTATCAGAAGCAACTTCCATTTTCATACGCCGCTGGATGACTCGCCGCTCATTCTCATTGGCAATGGCGCAGGTATTGCAGGCTTACGCGCCCACCTCAAAACACGACAAGCGCACGGCTTGGGCAGAAATTGGTTATGTTTTGGTGAGCGCCAACAAGCACGGGATTTCTTTTTTAGCGACGAGATTCTTCACTGGCAAAACAGCGGCGTCCTCAGCAAGCTCAGTTTAAGTTTTTCACGTGATCGGCCACAAGCCTATTACGTACAACACGCGTTAAAAGAACAAGCGACTGAACTTCGGCAGTGGGTAGCGCAAGGCGCAGTGATAATGGTGTGCGGAAGTCTAAAAGGGATGGGAGAAGACGTTCACAACTGTCTGTGTAACATCCTCACCCAAGAAACCATGGATCAACTGATCGCAGATCACCGCTATCGCAGAGACGTTTATTAATCTGCGAGTTCCTTTACGCGATGGGTATCAGCACTCCGGGCACTAGCACGCGATTAAGTTCACCGACGTATGATCTGAGGTATTTCCTCTCACCGCAGCGTGCTGGTACGAACTACGTTGTTGATGCAATTTAAAGATACTGACCACCTGCGACATACTTGCCGCTTGTTCATGCAGACTCTGCGCGGCGGCAGCGGCTTGTTCCACTAAGGCGGCGTTCTGTTGGGTTGTGGTATCCATCTGAATAATAGCCTGATTGATTTGCTCGATACCAGTAGATTGTTCATTGGTCGCACTCATAATATTGCTCATGATGCGATTGACATGTGCTACGCGTTCAACGATCTCTGCCATCGTCGCCCCCGCGAGCTCCACAAGGGTTCCACCCTCTTCTACTTTTTCGACAGAATCCGCAATGAGCGCTTTAATTTCTTTTGCAGCACTCGCTGAACGCTGCGCTAGGTTACGCACTTCGGAGGCAACGACGGCAAATCCTCGCCCTTGCTCACCCGCACGCGCCGCCTCGACTGCCGCATTGAGCGCAAGAATATTCGTCTGAAATGCAATACCATCAATAACAGAAATAATATCGACAATTTTTCTGGAAGAAGCACTGATGGAGCCCATGGTGTCAACAACCTTTGAGACGACCTCGCCACCTTTCACCGCCACCTCAGAGGCTGCGCTAGTTAATTGATTCGCTTCTCTGACGTGATGTAAATTATGTTGCATCGTACTGTTTAGCTCCTCCATCGAGGATGCCGTTTCTTCTAACGCACTTGCCTGCTCCTCCGTACGCAAAGATAAATCCAAATTACCAGAAGCTATTTCTGTTGAGGCCGTCACAATGACCTCTGCACCATCACGGACTTTACTGACGATGTGTTGTAGACCATCATTCATGTCTTTTAAGGCTTGCATGAGCTGCCCCGTTTCGTCTGACGATGTAATTTCAATCTGACTCGTTAAATCACCGCCAGCAACACGTCGCGCCAAGGCCACTGCATGATTGATAGGATTGGTAATACTATGAGTCAGATGCCAAGCGCACACACTGCCACAAACAATAAACATGACGATCATTGCACTCACGAGCTTAATGCTTTTGTCAGCAGTGATATCGATATCCTGACTCAGTTGATCAATCTGTTGCTTCTGGTAATCTAAAAATTCCATCTGACGCTTCAGATAAGCCTCTGACACGGGTACAAACTTCTCGAGAAGTTGGGCCGCCTCTTCATTCTGTCCTTCTTTTTTTGTCTTAGTGATCAGATCACGTAACTCGATATATTGTTTGCGGGCTGGCGAAATACTACCGAATCGTTCCTTTTCTTCGGGTGAACCCAGGTGCGCTTCCAGATACTGAAGAATTTCGCCGTTACGTACTGTCGATTTCTTGGCGTCTTCAACAAAATATTCACTCACAGACAGATCGCGACTTCTGGCCGTCGCCAGCGTTCTTTTCATCCCAGCCAAGGTAATACGATAAGACTCTTCCGTGAGGCGTTCTTTCTTGAGTGGTTCTTGCATCATCGTCCGCGTATCAGCAGCGACGTGCTGCAAATACCATAACGCGATACAAGAAGAGAGCGTAGCCAGCACCAACACAAGACTAAAACCGATACCTAAGCGAGTACCGATACGTAAATTATTTATTTTCAAAGCAAACCTTTTTTCATTAAATGCCAGCAGGTATCCGACTCAAGCGATTGCATCTCGATAGATAGAAACAATCTGATATCCGTGAAATTTTTCTCTGAAATTTCAACTAATTATCTGCACGCTGACTTGATAAATCAGTAATGAGACGCGAGGTTACAGCTGCGTTTCATTTCTTCATTTGGGATATTGAAGAGAGATAAAATATACGCCTCTTGTCACATTGACAGTTTGCGAAATATCAATTTCATCGTGGTCCAATGAAATAGAAAACTGAATTGCTTAGTCGATTGAGTGTAGAAGATTTGCTACCCGACTTGTATCATTACCGACTGCGCTCAATACGCGCTGTGTTATGAATTTTTCAGAGTAGTTATATAAGGATGTCAGTGAAGATTAAATATCATACGCAGTCACTTTTTTAACGAAGTCGTTTTCTTTTTCCAGCGATTGTCCGCCGTCGATAATGCTACCGCCACGGCCTGTTTCACTGCTTGCATTTTTGTGCGCGGATGACTGGTGCCGATGCGCCCTGTTTGCTTCCATTCATCGACGATCTGCTTGATATTGGCGCTGATCGCTGATTTACTATTGCTTTGATTGAGAGGCATAGGGCACTCACGGATTCAATAAGTTTGAGGTAAGCGCAACCAAATTTCATTACGTCGCATAAACCAAGGCTTAAACGGTGGATCATAGCGCGCATAGATTGCCTCGCCCTCCCACACAAGATGCGCGGATTCCAGTGCGGTCTTCAATAGCGCCAAATGCTTATTGTAATTATCTTCCGACCAAAAACCAGAATAGCGGATCACCGCAATGCGAACAGGCGCCACTTCGCGTAGCATGATGCGAGAATCAACTGGCTCTGGCGCATTTGCAAGCGTGACATCCTTCGGTAAAACAAATTGCACGGTATATGCACCGCCGGTTGTCGTCTGAATGACGGGAGCCGTCATCGCGAGTTTGACGGGCTCTACCGTTTGCGTCACTGGTGCTGTCATCGCCAGCCTACGCATTCCTTTATTTTTACCAAAAATATAAGCGGCTAAAATCGGAAAAGCGCGGTTACCAGCCTCATCAGCAGGCCCATCAACAACGACTTCCGCAATAATATAGGATACATAATCACGGATTTCTATCCCGTTAACTTGCTGGACAAGCTTAAATTCTGGTTCTTCAGTAGCGTGAGCGGCCATAGGAAACATCAAAAAAATAAAAGGAAGCACGAATAAATAATGCGATAGATCGGCCAAGCTGAGACTCTTCATTTTACGATCTCCCTTAACAATGAAGTTTCACAATGCAGTTTTACATCAAACTGTACAAGTAGACGAGCATACTATTTTAAGATTGAACTAAACGTAGTCTCCTATTGTTACTATCTCGTCCGCTGACGTCGTCGGACTGCGCGTCTGTAATTGTGTGCGCCCGAAACGGTGGCGGGCATGCAATGACGTTGTCTGAGGATGGCGACCTGCTTTCACACTGACCACCTGAAACAAAGAAATCCAGTCCTGATTAAATGCATAAGCGCATCCTGCCAGATAAACTCGCCATATTCTATAACGTCTATCGCCAGATATTTGCTTCACTTTCTCTGCATTAGCTGCAAACCTCTCCACCCAAAGTTCACATGTTCGCGCGTAATGGCTACGCAAATTTTCAATATCAAGCACTTCCAGTCCACCTTCTTGCATCGCCTTGAGCGCCAGCCCGATATGCGGCAACTCGCCATGCGGGAACACATATTTTTCTATAAATTCGCCATTACCATAGGGTGTCTCGCCACTATCGGCATCCGTCGATGTGATGCCATGATTCATCACTACGCCGTCTTCTGCAAGAAGAGAATGGATCTTCGCAAAATAGTCTGGCAAATGTCTAAGACCGACATGCTCAAACATACCAACACTGGTAATCCGGTCAAACGTTCCTTCAACATCCCGATAATCCTGCAAGCGGATGTCAATCAAATGACTCAGACCTAATTCCTCCACTTTTGCACGTGCAAAGGCTGCCTGATTTTCTGAGAGCGTCACGCCGACGCAGCGAGCGCCATAACATTGTGCAGCCTGAATCACTAACGCACCCCAGCCACAACCAATATCGAGCAAGGTATCGCCAGGGCGTAAATGGATTTTTTGCAGAATCAGATCTATTTTTTTTGTTTGCGCAGTGCTTAAATCTTCATCGCCATGTTCAAAATAGGCGCACGAATACACCATCTTATCATCCAGCCATAACTGATAAAACGCATCTGATACGTCGTAGTGATATTGAATGGCTGCTTTATCTTTTTCTTTGCTATGCTGAATTTTTCTGATAATGCGTGCAAATTTTCCTTCCAGTTTTAAGGTCCCAGAAGCTAGTGCATTACCGATAGAAATAATGGCGCTAGGCTTACCTTCGACATCGATTTTCCCATCGACATAAGCAGCACCCAAATTAGATAGCGAAGGGGTAAATAAGCACGACAATGCTGAAACATGCGGTACCCGAATAATCACTTCCGGATGCAAGTGACTCAGATTTAAGTGCTGACCATTCCACAGTTCGACCCGTAACGGTAGCGATAACTTATTCCGAACGCCTGCCGCCCAGTATTCCAGTTTTTTTTCCCAAAACATTAAAGATCTCCTGGCAATCACAGACAGCGATGAGCAATGACGATCGGTCATTTAACAGGATCTGATCTTATAGGCAAGAAAGGAACACGACCGTTCGGTGGAACACTTAATTTGTTGCCAGAAGAGCGGTAGTTAGACCGTCAATCATCGTGGTGGTCGCTGGAGATCATTCCTTCTCCATTACCTTCAACGTCTGTTCTACTCATCTTCTCGCGTCATTATCCAGCACATCAGGATGTGACAAGGGAGGGGATTTTGTTGAGAAGAAGTGGGAAATATCAACGTCTCACTCAAAAAATAGAACGCGCAGTCAAAGATGTAAAGCGCTCTAACGCATAAGTCCCAGCCAAGGAGTTACCCGTCGCGTCCAATCCCGGAGACCAAACAGCCACCGCCAACTCCCCCGGCACTAATGCAAGGATGCCACCACCAACACCACTTTTAGCAGGTAAGCCCACACGATATGCAAAATCGCCGGCAGCGTCATAGGTCCCGCAGGTCAACATCAAGGCATTTAAACGTTTCGCTGAACTTGGATCGAGGATTGTCGCTTTACTCCATGGAATAGTTCCATGCTGCGCTAAAAAACTCCCTGCCTTGGCAAGCTCCGCACACGTCATGGTAATAGAACATTGGCGGCAATAGCTGTCGATAACCAGATTCACCGGATTGTGCAGATTACCGAAATCTTTCATGAGATGGGCAATTGCGTAATTGCGATGTGCTGTTGCGCGTTCAGAATCAGCAACGGCAGTGTCAAAATCAATGTTCATTTGACCCGCAATTGTTCGTGCAAACTGGAGAACGGCAATATCTGATTGGACAAAGATAGTTGATAAAATATCACTAATCACTAATGCGCCAGCATTAATAAACGGATTTCTTGGCTTACCTTTTTCATGCTCAATCTGCACCAATGAGTTAAACGGATTACCCGATGGTTCACGTCCTACGCGGGACCAGATGCTATCCCCTTCGCGTGAAAATGCCAGCGCCAGCGCAAACAGCTTGGTAATACTTTGCAAAGAAAACTTCTTTTGCGCATCGCCGATGTCGTAAGTACGGCCATCGAGGCAATAAATTGCCATGCCAAATTGCTGTGGATCGACTTGTGATAGTTGCGGAATGTAGGATGCGACGTGCCCTTGTGCCAATAAGGGCTGCACCTCCGAATAAATCGTCTGCAATATTGCGTGATAATCAGGTTTCATGGACATAGGACTCTCTTGACAAGTTCAACATGCGTTCACAAACAATGAATCAACATGCTTAATCCAGATAAGTTATCCGAATCACCTACAAATTTTATTTTGTAATGATAAGGTCATGCCATGCTAATACTCTGCCAAAGCCTATTGATACTTAACTTAGCTTAAAAACAAAAAGACCAGACCAAGCGCCGCTGGTAGGCTTTGTATGAATAAAATTTTTCGGCTTGCAGTGATTGCGCCGTAAGCGCCAGCTACAAAAACGCAAAGCAAGAAAAACGTTTTAATCTCATTCCCAGCGGTAGTGGAAAGTAAGCCCCAAAATAATCCTACTGCTAAAAAACCGTTATATAAACCTTGATTTTCTGCCAACACTTTAGTCGCTGCTGCTGATTCTGGTGTTTGACGAAATGCACGCATTCCAGCAGGTTTATCCCATAAAAACATTTCCAGGACCATAATATAGACGTGTAGCACAGCGACAAGCGCAACAACAACGTTAGCAATCAATTGCATATTACTTCCTCTCAAAAATGCCGATCATACATGAGTCAGAACAAGAATCGTACATCATTTGCAACCAATAATCCCCATCGAGGTCAGAGCACGTTACCAGTGTCGGATCTACTCAAACGCTTGTTATTAATAACGAATTCCTCTAACTGAGGAAATAGAACTGGTCTGGAAATAAGATACCCTTGCAGATAATGGCACGCCATCTCCGTCAACGAGTCCGCCTGCAACTGCGTCTCAACACCCTCGGCAACTATTTCCATTTCTAAACTGTGGGCCATGGCAATAATCGCTGCAACTAGGTTTTTATGACGCAAGCTCGTTTCCATATCAAAAACAAACGATCTGTCAATTTTAATTGTATTGATTTGAAATCGCGTTAAATAACTCAATGAGGAATAGCCAGTTCCGAAATCATCTAATGAAATACCAACACCAAGGGTACTCAAGCGAGATAACACTGATTGGACGCTCGGACCGTCATCAATCAAAACACGTTCCGTCAGTTCTAATTCAAGTTGTTGAGGTAGCAGATGATTGCAAGAGAGCGCATTGTCAATGACATTGAAAAATTCGGGATCAATTAATTGGCGAGAAGAAATATTGATACTCAGTCGGACAGAATCTAAACAATGTTTTAGTTTAGAAAATTCATGACATGCCTGATTGAGAACCCATGTTCCTAACTCAACAATCAGATCACTTTGCTCGGCAATAGGGATAAAACGATCAGGAGAAATAGTACCAAAGCTACAACTTGACCAGCGAAGCAACACCTCTATCTTCTTCACTTCGTTACTATATGCATCGACGATCGGCTGATAAACTAAATGCAATTCATTGCCGGAAATCGCTGCGCGTAATGCACTGTCAATCATCGCATCACGTGCGTAGGAAGTCATTTCTTTTTCAAAAAAACTATACCGCTTATTATCGGCATTTCGCCCGGCTGACATAGCAATATCGGCATTCCTGATTAACTCTTCTGGATCACTACCATGCTCAGGATAGTTAGCGATGCCGATACTAGCTGACAGCTTCACACTTTGATGTGTTAAGGTAAAGCTTTGAGAAAATGCACCAAGAACTAAGTCACTAAAATAACTTGCCGCTTCAATACTTTCACCTGGGGCGACGTCAGTCAATACGATAACGAATTGATCTCCACTTAACCGCCCTAGTAAATCACTGGGACGTAAGAATTTTTTCAGTCGCTCAGACACTTGTTTTAAAACAGAATCAGCAACAATATGTCCAAAGGAGTCAATAAAACGTTTGAACCTATTAATGTCGATCACTAAGATCGAAAATGAACTCAAATCTACATCGCAACGCGCTATTAAGCCTGACAAGGTTGTCACTAAGCCATATCGATTTAAGCAGCCAGTGACGCTGTCATAGTTAGCGGCATAAAAAAGTTGCTCGTCTTTTTTCTTACGCTCACTAATATCTAGGATCTGCATCATGCAGTAAAGGCGACCCTGTTCAATATATGGCGATGCAGTGACTTCAAGTGAAACAAAAACACCACTCTGATGTCGCAAGATGAAGCTATCAACCATAGGATATCCGCGCTTGCCTAATGAGAAATCCTGGAAATACGTCTCCACGTCGTGCCTGTTTACGCCGAGCAGACGACCCGCAACATACTCCCCGACCAAAGCTGTCGCCTTTGGATACCCCAATAGCTGCGCCCCAGCTTCGTTTATTACATGGATATATCCCTGAAGATCAAGAATTACAAATCCTGAGCTAAGACTATTTATTGCATGAACATAACGTTGACGATTTTTTTCTTGCACTGCATAAATAAGACATAATATTGATACTGTTTTAACTAAGACAGAGAATACAAACCAGTATTGAATATTGAGCGGTACAAGATCAAATGCGTTTAACACATTAAAAAAACCGCGCACAATCAGTACATACCCCAGCCACCGATAATTATTCTGATAACTGACAAGCCGATAACCAGACCACAGTAGTGCACATCCAAGCGCAAGAGCCGTAAAAGATGCGATCAGCTTATCGCTATAAATCCAGAGTGTCGACGTCAATATGGCAAAACATGATGATGCCATCCATACTCGATGTCGATTTTTACGATCATTATTCCCAATAAAACATTCCGTACCAATTGAAAATCCAACGATACTCAGCGTAAGTAGCAACGCCAATATGATCTGTTGAATCCATCCTGCCTTACCAAATAAGCTAATGGCAATCCCTGCACTCATCGATGCCTGACCATAAGCCCAAGAAAAAGCGTACCAATTTTGCCGATTTTTGAACCAAGGAAAAATGAGAACGATGATCAGAAGAATATCAACCGCAAGAGAAAAAATGACATATAACTGAAGATCCATGTTGCTCACTTTTCTGCATGTACGTCAGTCGATATCCTTACTATCGGCCATGCGTATTAAAAATTTCATTCGTATCTAAATAAATGTAACAGCTAAGACAGATTTATTTTGAATTTATTTATCACTCGTGTCCGGCTAACCATCGAATCAATTCAATTGGTTAGCGGTGAGTGCAGCTTAAGACATGTACTCATTGATCAAAAAGGCCCATGAAATCTCAGTGTTATCAAAAAACGGGCACCGATAAAATCGGTAATAAAGTGTACAACGAAGCTTTCAATTGCAATTCCTTTTTAACAATGGTGATCAGTACATAAGTCGAGATGAAGCAACAGATTTGCGTCTTTACGGCGTTCTCGTTGTTACCCCAAAATACTCACTACGCAAATGCTGCCTGATCCATTTGAAGAACAATTAACCGGAGATTATCGCAAATGGTCAATGTCAATTTCAAATCGCGGACGCTCCTAACATCACCAAAACCCTCGCCAGTATTGGCTTTACTTGCTTTTCCTATCAATTTTACCGGACAGTAGTAATAATATCTACCTAGTAGAACGCAGCAAAAAGGCGCAGCACTAATGTAGTAATGCGCCTTAAGAAGGATAATCATCTACAAATCCTTTGCCTGCAGAATGCGCCAACAAATTTTTTTGTCGTCAATGTCTGCAGCCAGCGATTGATATAGAGTTTGCATGCGAACAGATGCCAGGCATGACAGTTTCAATTACCGGGGTGATACTCGCGCTCTAAATTTTTCTTAATATCCTTAGGATAAAATAAGACATCTTTAAACTGTCCTCGACTATACATTTCAGCCTGATCATTAAAATGTTTAGACTCCGGATGACTATTATTGCCACCAGCTAGTATCGACTTTGCTTTCAGGTGCGGTCCGAACTCGACAACGGCGACGAAGCTATTGCCACGGTCGCCGTAGATGCGCTTGTTCTTTTGCTCCGCTACCATGCCGAATGCAGCGAGGGAACCCCAATTGGCTGAGGTAAATGCCACTGGATAACTTGGTTTGTTGTCATCGTATTCCTGGTGAATATCGGCACTGAGGCGTTGAAAACGGTTGATGTCGCCCCATGGTGTTTTCCAAGTACCAAAATCTGCATTGAGTTTATCACTGGCGCGTAAGAGCGATAGCAAGCGTTCGTGTGGATTGATGTGATCACGGATGTAATTCAATACGGGCATATGTGCCGCACGCGCTTTCTCTGCGCTACTTTTTACCATATCTTGTGCCCAGTAGATTGCTAATGAAGTCGGCACTGAATCAATTGCGAAACGTAGGTTCCACGATCGCAATAGGGCGATTTGTTCTGTCAACTTTTCTTTTAGGCGTATATCGTCGCTGCCCATATATGCAGCAAGCAATGCGGGAATCATCGGTTCGAATGCGGTGAGATAACTATCGTAAGCTTTACGAATCAATCCCTCTATCGTGAGCGCATTGGTGCCTTCCAATACCTGCACGGCATGGATGCCACGTGCGTTCTCTGGTAGTGCCCACATGTATTGCGGATAGTCTTTTTCGTGCGGGCTGCTGGAATGGGGATCATCCACAGCGCCAGAAGCAGTAAATGGCCAATTATTCGTATTTTGTATCCATCCTTTTGCTGGATTGAATAAATGGATAGTGTCTTTTATTTCATGTAAGCCCTGCCATTCGGTAGCGGAAGTCGTGCCGTCGACCGGTGTTCTCCAATCAAATTTCGGGTCTCGCTTCGGAATAAAATTGCCGTGAAAATAAGCGATATTCCCTTGGTCATCAGCATAAACCGTATTATTGGACGAATTCGTACGTAACTGCATGACGTCGTAAAAGCGTTGATAGTCATTGGCTTTGGTGCGGCCATAAGATTGCATCAACGCTTTTAAGGGTTCTTCCATCATTTTCACAGTCACCCATTTGCCATCTTGAGCACGAATAACTGGTCCATGATGTGTGAAAAACGTCTGAATAGTTTTGCTAGCCATGCCATTTACTGTCTTGTAGGGAATGGTTATCGGTACTACTTTCACAGCCCGTTGCTCATTGTCATATTGATAGAAAAATTGACCGTCTTTCTCTGTGATGGTTTCCAGATATTCATCGATCACATCGCCACCACCGGAAGTATGCATCCAGCCCAGATGTTGGTTAAACCCTTGGTAGACAAAAAATTGTCCCCAGGTCACCGCGCCATAGGCATTGAGACCTTGTTGACTAACAACATGCACTTCCGGACGGAAATAAAATGAAGTGTGTGGATTAATCAGTAATAAGGAGTGGCCATTTGCAGTTAATCTTGGTGCAATAGCAAAACCGTTTGAACCTTGAGGTTCAGCATCAAAGCCATTATCTGCAACTGCGATGACATTGGCTGTATCTGGGGCGTAAAATTTTTCTAAATTATGAAGATTAATATCTTCGATGTCGCCACCAATACTCCCTTCACTAAACGTCAGCGCCATCCAGGGTTCGAAGTGGGTAAATAACTTCGGTGTAATTTCAGGATGTTTATAGAGAAAATAATTTAGGCCATCCGCAAAGGACACCATCAATTTTTTCAACCACGGTGGACTTTGTTCGTATTTCTCTTTCATTGCGGCTGGCTGAATGTACATTTTCATACGCAGGTCGCGCCATATGTCTTTTTCGCCTTCGACTTCAGCTAAGCGGCCCATGGCATTGATGTAATTGAGTTCGATACGATTGAAGTCATCTTCTGCTTGTGCATATAAAAGACCAAATACGGCATCTGCATCAGATTGACCAAACACATGTGGTATTCCCCATTTATCACGCAAAATCTTGACGCGCTTTGCAGTCGCTTGCCAGCGTGCCCGTTCTAATTTTTGTTCATGGCGCGGCACCCCAGCATCTGTTGCAGCCACGGCGTTGGACAAAGCATAAAGACTGCTCACACACGCTAAGACAACTTGCTTCGCTGTTGGGTATAGACGCATCGGGATACTCCTGAGATTATTTGCCAACGTGATCCGCCTTTTCTTTCGCACGTCTCAAGTTGCGTTTTGTTTTAGCTTTTGATTTCATGGGCGCGATATCGTGCATCTTGTTTTACCCACTTATCGGCCGTTAAAGGAAATACGAAAATCCATTAAAGCAGCAGACACTGACCTTAGAACGCGAAAACAACGACAATTACTTTATGCATCGTTACAAAAAATCACCTATATACTTGCACCAAAATATGCCGAAAACTGCGACATTTAAGTGCAAATGTGAAATATCTCAAGGTAAATTTTAATTTTCATCAATAAAATCAATAGCTTAAAATACCGCACCAAAGTGGCGTGATTATTGCTTTATTGAGGCATTCTACGTTATAACCGCGCTAAATTGGGGAGATTGAACAATGGACGGAATGAGAAACGGCATCGACACACTATTCGTATTGCTCGGTGCAATCATGATTTTGGCGATGCACGCTGGGTTCGCTTTTCTTGAACTGGGAACGGTCAGGCGCAAGAATCAAGTCAATGCACTCGTAAAAATACTGGTCGATTTTGCAATTTCGACCCTTGCCTACTTTTTCGTGGGCTATGGGGTTGCGTACGGCGTTGATTTTTTTGCTTCGGCCGATGTGCTTGCAAATAAAAATGGCTATGAATTGGTCAAATTCTTCTTCTTGCTGACCTTTGCAGCCGCCGTCCCAGCAATCATCTCAGGAGGTATCGCCGAGCGGGCAAAGTTTTACCCGCAATTGGTTGCCACTGCACTTCTAGTCGGTTTCATCTACCCTCTTTACGAAGGAATCGCATGGAACCATCGATTCGGCATCCAAGGCTGGCTCAACGCGACTTTCTCTGCAGAATTCCATGATTTTGCCGGATCGGTCGTCGTACATGCAGTGGGTGGTTGGGTGGCATTGCCTGCAGTGCTGCTGCTCGGCGCGCGTACCGGTCGCTACAAGAAAGACGGCGCGATCGCGGCGCATCCACCTTCGTCGATTCCCTTTCTCGCGTTGGGCGCCTGGATACTAACCGTAGGCTGGTTCGGCTTCAACGTCATGAGTGCGCAATCGCTTGAAAAAATGAATGGCCTCGTCGCAATCAACTCCCTCATGGCCATGGTAGGCGGCACTCTGGTCGCGCTGTTACTCGGCAAGAACGATCCCGGTTATGTGTACAACGGACCGTTGGCAGGGCTGGTTGCAGTGTGCGCCGGATCGGATGTCATGCATCCAATCGGCGCACTCGTGACCGGAGGCGTCGCCGGCGCCATCTTCGTCCTGATATTCGCGCAAACTCAAAACAAATGGAAGATTGACGATGTCCTTGGCGTCTGGCCTCTGCATGGCCTGTGCGGCGCATGGGGAGGATTGGCAGCAGGTATCTTCGGGTTGAAAGCGCTGGGCGGGGCAGGCGGGATTTCTTTTATGTCTCAGTTGCTCGGCACTGCGCTGGGTATCATTATCGCGCTCACGGGGGGCTTTATCATCTACGGCGCGCTGAAATTAGTATTTGGCATACGTCTTAGCCAGGAAGAGGAATTCCAAGGTGCCGACCTATCCATCCATCATATATCCTCGACACCTGAACGGGATTCGAACTGGTAGCGAAAACATAGGCTCTGTCGCAATAATATTGAGAAGAGTGTGGCTAAGTAAAACGAAGGCCTTTGATGCGATCGGTAGTTGTTGCTGAATATGCTGAATATGCTGAATATGCTGAATATGCTGAGCAGCAAGGGCTTACGTTTTCCGCTGGAAGTAATGTTGGTTTGCAGACGATGGTATGCCACTTATTCTTTGAGTTAGACCATATTGATGCGCTGGCGGGACCATTCCGTCCAGCGTAAGAATGGATGCAACCGTCTGCTAGAAATCTGATTTGATTTCGATAACGCGGTAGTCCCGATCCAATCCCCATTCAACCCAATCAGAACCAAAGAGCTCAACTGGATGTTGAGTTCTTTCACTACCATTGCCACATGCCAACGAATCGGCCGCACAGTACTTGTCGCATCCCCAACATAAGCGTTCTGGATTTTTAGGATGGATTGGAAATTTTTTAGTCATCAGAGTGACGAGTAATACCTAAAACCTTCATATGCAATTTCCGCCTCTTCTAACAAACCAAACATTGGATTTTTGACTTTTTCTGCTTTTACATGGTTGTCACTACGCATTCGATATTTTTTGCAACAACGAGCGATTAGAAGGATGTGCGTTTAATTGCCAACTTAATTTTCTCAAGAAATTCACCATCGACAGTACCCAGTTCGCCGCTTCGCGCCAAAATCCGTCCCTGTTCATCTAATAAAATAATCACACTGGTATGATTAAATTCGCCACTATCCATTTGCCGATATTGAATATTGAGCGTTGCTGCCAATTGCCGTACCGATGCTATATCGGTGCGTGCAATTTTCCATTGTTTCGCGTCCAAATTTTTATTTTTAGCAATGGATTCTAAGGTTGGGAGATCGTCACGTACAGGATCAAAGGTGACCAACAAGGTCGATATTTTTTTCTGCTCGTCTGTTGATAATTTCTCTTCAAGCAATTGAATAGTATCGATCAACATGGGGCATACAAATTCACAAGAATTGTAGAACATACTGATCAACGTTACCTTACCGGAATGTGCGGAAAACTTAAATTTTGAACCCTGCTGATCCTCTAATATGATTGGAAGTTGATACACAGAATCGCTGGGGAGATTGCGATTTTCTACTTCTACGTTAACTTTTTTGGTACTAACATCTGCCGCCCATAATGCAGTGCTTGCCAACATTAAAAAGCTAGGTATCAAAATTTTTCTGACGATGTTCGAACCAATTAATCTTTTCATTTTTTACTTTTATTTTTTTGAATTTGCATTTCAGTATTCACATCACGTGCGCATCGGAAGCCAAGATTGGCGGTGGTACTTGCCCCCGTCAATGACGATAACAATGCTACGCGCATGAGAATGGCGTAATTTTCTTTATTCTGCAGACTAATTGCACCAGCACCACAAAATTTCAACTTATCGGGATCACCTTGATTACGACTGTCGGCACTCAATAGCAAGGCATTAAAATCGCTCACCCACTCCCAAATCACGCCATGCATGTGAGCGACGCCATAATAATTTGGTACGCTATTGATTTGATTAGACGTTGCATCAGAGGGCGCCGAATACCAGGAAAGGATACGTGCACGCCATTGTGGGTCACTACGAGCATCAGCACGATGCTCATCAGCAGCAGCAACCAATTCCCACTCATACCAACTGGGTAATCGTGCATGCTCTGAAGCGCAGAATGCTTGAGCTGCAAACCAACTGACATTCGTGACCGCCCTCTCCTTCTGCAAACCAGCCCCTATATCTTCTGCGTTCGCCCATGCTTGTAAATAACTACTTTCGGCAAAAATGGTAGGAATTTTATCGCGCTGCCATTTTGGATTTTTTTGAACAAATGCCAGAAATTCAGCGTTCGTTACGGGGGTGCTTCTCATATAAAAATCGCTGACTTTTGCGCTATCTTTCAATTCTGAGCCAGACAACACGCTGAAAAACGTGTTGCCCTGTATCGCCACATAATCAGCGGACTGCACAGAAAATGATAAGAGTAAAAAACTTACTCCCGCCACTAATTGTGCATTGATCCGTTGAAAAAAACTCCTTTTAAGCATGATTTTCTTAATGCTCAGCAGCTTTGGTCGGCGTTACTTTTGCGCGCGCATCTTTGACTTCATTCGCATGGACCTGACCACCTTTATTGTCCCAGCTGTTCAACACATAAGTCAGGATATTAGCCACTTCATCGTCGTTCAACTGATTCATCGCTGGCATCACAGAATCAAACTCTTTGCCATTGACAGTGACTTTGCCATTTAAACCGTGCAACAAAACATTCACTGCACGTTGATGATCCGCATTTAGAAAATCTGATTGCGCCAACGGTGGGAACACACCTGGCAAGCCAGCACCATTACTTTGATGACAGACAGAACAAGTCCCAGCAAACAACTGCGCGCCAGCGTTCACCTGATCTTGCAAGGTCAAATTACCGCTTTCCGCTGCTTTCGTCGCCGTACTCACTGCCAACATATTTGGCTGCGCTCTGTCTCCCAGATAAACCGAATCGAGTTCTTTGCCAGAATAGATATCTTTCTTCGCTGGGCCGTCAACTTTCATTATCGCTAAAGCGCCTTTATTGAAAGCACGGAATATCGAGTGATCAACCAAGACATAACTGCCAGGAACTTTGGTCTGGTATTCGACAACTGCGGCGCCACCAGCTGGAATCAACGTCGTCTGTACGTTCTTTTGGAAATTGCTACCGCCTTCAAATCTGACTTTATCAAAGATTGCGCCAATTACATGAAAACTCGATACCAGATTAGGGCCACCATTACCAATAAACAGACGTATTTTCTGATCGGTTTTAGCAGTTAATGCCTTATCACCAGTCAATGCACCTTCTGCACCATTAAACAATACATAGGTCGGTTTTTCGTCGATGGCCTTTTCCATATCAAAAGGTTGTAAGCCCTTTTCCCGGTACTTTCCTGTCGTATAAAAATCGCCTTGCATCACATAATATTCATGATCAACGGCTGGCAAGCCCTGCGGTGGCTCTACCAAAATCAAGCCGTACATACCATTGGCAATGTGCATACCTACTGGTGCAGTAGCACAGTGATACACATACACGCCTTCATTCAATGCCTTAAATGTAAATTGTGATTCGTGCCCTGGTGCTGTAAAACTGGAAGCTGCACCACCACCTGGCCCAGTTACACCATGCAAATCAATGTTATGTGGCATTTTATTGGCAGGATTATTTTTTAAATGAAACTCCACCGTATCACCCTGACGAACCCGGATAAAACTGCCCGGTACTGTTCCACCGAAAGTCCAGAACATGTACTTAACACCTTCCGAGATTGCCATCTCTTTTTCTACCACCTCAAGATCGACGATCACCTTCGCAGGGAAATTGCGGTGTATTGGAGGAGGGACATGTGGTGGGCTGGTCAGCACTGCATGGATTGCAGGCCCTTGTGGCGGTCCAAAGTCACCGGAAATTTTACTAACTTTCGTCTCTGCAGAAGTTGCCACAGAGGCCAATACCAAGCTCCCCAACAACACTTGAGAAACAAGTGAGCGAGAGAAATTTCTAAACGAATTTTTCATAGCAATGCCTTTGAATGTAAGAAAATGAGGTATAGCAGAAACATTTTTTCCCATTCACAATAGCGAGCTGCGCTACAAAAATCCTTGACCAAAGATAAGTTTCAAAAAATTCTTATTGTCTAACATCAACCCTATCATCGATTTAACGCTGGCCCCAAAAGTTAGATCGTACCCAAGGCAGCACCGATGTTGGTCTTTTATGTTATTTTTTTGTATGTATCTGTACTTTACTAAACATTTTATTTTTTGAAATTAAATCCTCAAGAGAGACACCATCAAGCACGGCAAGATATGCATTAGTCGCAGAATTTAACACCCCTTTTAACCTACAAGCTTCTGCATAGGAACAGGTATTATTGGCTGGGTCAAAGCATTCTGCCATGTAAAAATCTGATTCAGTACTACGCACGACATCACCGATATTAATACTACCGGGCTCCAGTTTTAGCTTCAGTCCACCATGGCGACCACGCACGGTATCGACCATCTCAGACATCCCCAACTGGTGCACAATCTTCGTCAAATGATTTTTTGATATATCGTGAAATTCCGCGATTTCTTGGATGGTGACCAATCTCTCTCTATGCAAAGCCAGATAAATCAAGGTACGCAAAGTGTAATCTGTATAAGCAGTTAATCTCATTTTCTTGCTCTATTTCTGCACCGCCTATTTCAATGCGGGGCTGCACTAAAAAAGTCTATTTAAACTCACGCATCACTTAATGCTAAAAAAAAAACATCCCATGTTACCTCAGTAAAACGAGTTAGCTTTGCCACACAACAATCCCTAAAAATGATCCAGATCAATTTTTATAAACCCTAAAAGAGAATTAACATGCATTTACTTTACATCTTTTTATACATGCAGATAATATGCATCTTTAATGACGTTAGCAAGTGTTTTAAGACGCGTTTTTGGATTTCGCCAACTTAACGTCATCGCGATTTTTAACCACACCAATAAGGACTCACGCCATGCATGCTACGCGTAAACTCTGGACCTGGCTCGCAGTCATCTTCGTTCTCTCTTTTGCCGTATTAGGCTGGGTAGGAACGGAAATTTATTTGACTGCGCCGCCTATTCCCAAACAAGTCGTCAGTACTGACGGCGCTGTTTTATTCTCTGAAGGACAAATTCAGCGTGGCCAAGAAGCATGGCTCTCTGCTGGAGGCCAGCAATTAGGTACAGTCTGGGGCCACGGTAGTTACGTGGCGCCAGACTGGTCTGCTGACTGGTTGCATAGAGAATCTCTCGCACTCCTCGACGTATGGGCACAAAAGGAATCAAAACTTCCCTTTGATCAGCTCAGTCTCGGTCATCAAGCGGAATTGAAAGCGCGTCTCGCAGAAGAAATGCGCAAAAATTCCTATGATCAATCAGCAGAGACCATCACCATTTCTGCTGAACGTGCAATTGCAGTACGTCAAGTGGCTGCACATTACATCGGCGTATTCGGTACCAATCCGGAGATGGACAAGTTGCGTGAACAATATGCAATGAACGCCAATTCCTTACCGGATCAAGCTGACCTGCAAGCATTACCAGCCTTTTTCTTCTGGTCAGCGTGGGCAGCAGCCACAGACCGACCTAGCGCCCATGATCTAAGCTATACCAGCAATTGGCCGCACGAAGAATTGGTGCATAACACGCCGACCACGGGTGCAGGTATCTGGTCTATCGCCAGCGTCATATTAATGATTGCAGCGATTGCTGGAATGATTTTCTATCACTCGTTAAACAAAGAAATCAGTGACCCAGTTCCGCCAAAAGCGGATCCTTTGTTTGACCTCAAACCAACGCCATCCATGCTGGCGACAAAAAAATACTTCTATGTCGTCATTGGTCTGATTTTGGCGCAGGTGGGTATGGGCGTCATCACAGCGCACTATGCAGTAGAAGGTCATAGCTTCTTTGGTTTCCCCCTCGCAGATTTTTTACCATTTACCGTTAGCCGTACCATACACACACAGTTCGCGGTGTTATGGATTGCAACAGCGTGGCTGGCAACAGGTCTGTATATTGCCCCCGCCATTTCAGGATACGAGCCTAAATTTCAAAAACTAGGTGTTAATTTATTGTTCTACGCATTGCTGTTCATTGTGGTTGGCTCAACCGCATTTGGCTGGTTTGGCAGTGTCATGCACAAAGGAAATGACTTTAGCTTCTGGATCGGTAATCAAGGCTTGGAATACACGAGCATGGGGCGCATCTGGCAAATCTTATTATTCATTGGCTTGTTGCTGTGGGTCGTTCTCCTAGGTCGAGGTCTTTTGCCGGCTCTCAAAAAACCATCAGAAAGCCGAGGCTTAATTGCCATGGTGTTCTTAGCTGCCATGTGTATCGGTGCTTTCTATGCCAGCTCATTGGCATGGGGACAGCATACCCATTACTCCATGATTGAATACTGGCGTTGGTGGTTGGTTCATTTGTGGGTAGAAGGATTTTTTGAAGTCTTTGCCACAGCAGTTATCGCTTTATTGTTCACACGACTGGGCCTTATTCATGCAGCAACCGCAAACAGCGCAATTGTCTTGGAAACTATCGTCTTCTTGTTTGGTGGCATCCTGGGTACATTGCACCATCTGTATTTCACTGGCACGCCAACTTTTGTGATTGCCATTGGGGCGATGTTCTCAGCGTTGGAAGTGGTACCACTGGCGATGATAGGAATGGAAGCCTACAAGAACTATCAACGTTCTAAGGCTGCACCATGGATGCAAGCATACAAGTGGTCTATCCTATGCTTCATTGCGGTCGGCTTCTGGAACGTCATTGGTGCAGGCTTACTCGGCTTCACCATCAATACGCCGATCGCTCTGTACTACTTACAAGGCTTAAACATGACGCCAGCGCACGGTCATGCGGCATTGTTCGGTGTCTATGGCATGCTGGGCATTGGTCTGCTGTTGTTCTGCTTACGCGGCTTATCGGATCGGGCTTTATGGTCAGATAAGTTACTGCAAGGGATGTTCTGGCTGCTCAACATTGGTCTCTCAATGATGGTATTCATTTCATTGGTACCAGCCGGAATTTACCAGGCAGTGGCAAGCATCAGTAAAGGCATGTGGTATGCACGTTCGCCTGAACTGGTTCACTCGAAATTTATGGAAACATTGGTGTGGATGCGCGTTCCTGGCGATGTCATATTTTCTTGTGGCGTCTTATGTCTGGCGCTGTTTGCACTCCGTTTGCTGATCGGAAAAAAGCGCAGTCAAACTGCAACGCTTAACAATAGTTACGTCAATAAAGCATAAGCATCTATTTCTAATCTAATGAAAGGGGTCGCATGATCTCTTTCATTTAAAAAATCGCACTTCACTCACTATTTTCTATTTAAGGACTTATCATGGCACACGACTGTTCTACTCCCATTATTTCTGAAGGAATTTATGCATTTGATGCGCGAGGTATCGCAAAGCGGTTTCGCCATGCGGCTATATTTGGTGCGTTGAATGCCTTGCAACCAGGCGAAACAATGCGCTTTTGTAACGACCATAATCCTTTACCTTTACTCACACAAATAGAGCAATATTTTGGTGATCGCGTTATTATCTCGCCTGTTTCTCAAGAGCCAGGAGAAATCGTCATCGATTTTGTCATTGCACATTAAATGGAGTGAAACTCAATGGACTACCAAACGATCAAACATATTCACATTACTTGTGCAATGTTGAGTGGTAGTCTATTTTTTATCAGAGGTTGTTGGACGTTTGCGGGCTCACGCATGCTGGAAAAGCGCTGGGTTAACATCGCGCCACATCTGATCGACACACTATTGCTGACGACTGCCCTCATTATGGTCGCCTGGAGTCAACAATATCCGTTTGTCACAAATTGGATTACCGCAAAAATATCCGCCTTATTTCTTTATATTATGCTGGGAAGCCTCGCACTCAAACGAGGTAAAACCAAAAATATAAAAATCACTACATTTATCATGGCGTTGACTATTTTCTTCTATATCATCGCGGTTGCTATTACCAAACAAGTTTTACCATTTCTTCAACCATAACCGTTACCAATACCCCGTACATTTTTATGCGTAACAAGTGGTCGCACCCAAAATCGTTGTTGTCCTGGTTTAAATCATTTTCTCCGGCTCGTCTCAATGTTGATCGTCAAGAACGCTTACGGTCCTGTTGCGGCATGTTTATCGGGTTGGTTCTGACTGGGGTCGCGAGCAAATTAATGATAGGATCACTAACGAACGCACCGATGCTGCTAGGGCCACTAGGTGCATCGGCAGTACTCTTGTTCGGGGTTCCGGCGAGCCCATTGGCTCAACCGTGGTCAGCCATTTGTGGGAATCTGGTATCTGCCGTCATCGGCGTCACTTGCGTTCAGTTTTTCGGAGTTTCAATCTATAGCGCAGCAATCGCAAGCAGTCTTGCAGTCGCAACCATGTTTGCTTTACGGTGTCTACATCCTCCAGGTGGCGCTGTCGCGCTCACCGCGGTACTTGGTGGACCAGTCATTGTCAGTCTTGGCTATGACTTCGTTTTATTTCCTGTCCTCGTCAATACAATTTTGTTATTGGCGCTGGCGCTCGTTTACAATAATTTGACAGGGCGTCCTTATCCACATATTTCACAACCTGATCACAAAAGTTCTCACGCTACCAGCGATGGCAATAGCATAGACAGAATCGGCTTTAACTCAACAGATCTAGACAATGTCCTAAAAAAATACAATCAAGTTTTGGATATTAGTCGCGACGATCTGGAAAATTTATTCATGCAAACTGAAATGCATGCGTATCGCCGCCGATTCGGCGAAATTACTTGTCGCGACGTTATGTCAAAAGATGTTATCACCGCAGAATTTGGTACCTCACTGGAGGACGCATGGAAATTGCTGCGTGAGCACCGGATCAAGGTACTTCCTATCGTTGACATCGCCAGACACGTCATAGGCATCGTCACCTTAGTCGACTTTATGAAACATGCTAACCTTGATATTTACGCGACTTTTGACGATAAATTACGTCGACTGATCCGTCGCACTGTAGGGATGTCATCAAATAAACCTGAAGTAGCTGGACAGATCATGACAAAAAATGTCCGCACGGTACAGCATGATTTCCACATTGTCGAACTTGTGCCACTTTTATCAGATCAAGGTCTACATCATATTCCGATTGTAGATAATGAAAATAAGCTCGTAGGCATCGTGACACAATCTGATCTCATTGCCGCACTCTATCGCGGTCAATTAACAGATAACAGTTTTCAGAATCCCCTCTCCCTTGTCGATAGCACCCAGGCCACAAGGTGAGATACAAGCTAACCAGGCTGTCCATCCGCGCGTGCTTTCAAATACATCGGCACCATCATAGCAATCCAACAGGCCATCAATAACAGCCAGGCAGTAGCAGAAACGAGGACTAACTCCGGCATTGACAGTATGCTTGCAAAAATACGCAGGGCTGCCGAGACGTGCAATCCTAAATACAGAATCCATAAGGCTTGAGAGACCTGTAACGGTCGTCCACTGTGTCCATACGAAACCCGGCTGACAAAACCGACTAACATCGTTCCCATAAATCCAAGTGCTAGTGCGTGGGTTGCGGCTGATCCCATATGAAAGCCAAATCCATCCAAAGCAACGATAGCAAACACAATAATCAACCATGCGAATGACAGGTGTAACATCGCTAACAGGCGGTTTTGCAAAGAACGGATTATTCCCCAACGCCAAGACGTATATAGAAAACTCAGAGAGAGCATACTCGCCGTCAACGCTTGCAACCCTACGAATCCACAACTCCCACTCAGCACTAACAAGTAACACCCAAGCAACCAACCTCCTAGGAGTGTGTACGGGCGCCACACCACATAGGGTTTTAAGACATTACCACTAAAAAATGGCAACATACGATGGCACACAGTCAAAAATATTGGCAATAAAAAACCAAACAATGCAAGGTGACGCGCATATTGCCACCCCGCGCCCCACCCCATACTCCACAGCAAACCGACGATCAACGATAGTACTCCGCCACACATGCCTAACAAAAGTGCAAATCCATGTTTTTTATCTACTGCGTTACTCCGTATTAATAAACGTGCCCAACGCCAAGTTACCGCACACCATGCACTTAGCATCAAGGCGAAACCTGAACTGCGCAATGGACCCAATCCAATTCCAGAGGCAAGTATCACTGTTAGCACACCGAAAAAATAGGTCCCACCGTGGAGTAAAAAATATTGGTCTTTGCTTTCAACCGACAGCCATTTAGGACCTGCTGTGAATGTAAAGCCGAGAATAAATAATGGAAACACGCCCAACGGCATCAACATAGCGTGCAAAGGTATCGGCATTGTCGCTGGGTGTTGAAGTTGCATCCACCACCAGAAAAAAAGGACCAAAATCAAAAGGGTGCCCAAGAAAAAATACAGGCGATGTGGTGCGATTGCAAGACGTTTCATCATAATGGTTCCGATAAACTTCAACCGACAGAAGGCAGTTAAATAAACGACCTGCATTCAATAAACGCTCTCTGTCAGCGTTGATAACATACTTCTCTATCTTATGAGTAATGCTGACATTTTTCAAAGATGCATTGGGAGTATATGTATTACGTCTTTTTAACTATGCTGATTTATTGCAATAAAACGCCACTTGTTGCAATAAGCATCGCTGACAAAGAAAATGCTCAAAGGTGATAGGGCGCTTATGAAAAATGGATCGAATTGGCAGACCATGGGTCCTGTCCATTCTATATTTCACGTCAATGTCGAGGTCAGCATATCCGTCCCTCTTCAAAAAAAAACATCGCGTCAAGGAATTGAAAAAGAAAAATTAAGTATCCACGTCAAGTTGATAGGACTTTAAAGCGTCCGCCGAACCAATAAAAATCGACGAACCTCTCACTTTAATGAGTTCTTGTGCGGTTAGTTGATGCAACACCCGTGACAATGTTTCTGGAGTGAGATTTAGTAGTGACGCAAGCAAATGCTTCTTTAACTCCAGTCTAACGTGATTAGTACTTTGTACAGCTGCTGTTTTCAGTAAATAATCAATCACACGTTGGGTTGCATTTTGTGACGAGTAACGTTCAACATTGCGTATAAATCCTAATAAACGATATGATAATCCGGCCATCATCTGTCGTGAAATGAGTGGAGATTTATCTAACAAGCGTAATAAGGCTGTACGTGGGATTTTTAATAGCAAGGTCGGCTCTAAACCTTCCGCATAAAATGGAAATGGTTCATCCAAAAACATCATTGCCTCACCAATACTTTGTCCTGCACGTATCAATTCAAGCAATTTCTCATTCCCTTGAGATGAAGGAATGCTGAGTTTTACTAACCCATAAACTAATATGTAGGTGGCATCTGCGATGTCTCCTTTACGAAAAAGTGTCTCGCCTTTTTCGAGTTCTATTCTCACCACCTCTCTTTGCAAATCCTGCAAATCGATCGCTGAAATATTTTTAAAGAGTGTATGGTTTTCCAGCAAACCAAGCATGTTTGTTTGATTCATCACACATCTCCCTTTAATTGACATAGATCAATTTTAGAAGGAAGTAGCGGAGATTCCTATACGTCAAGCGGACTAGACACCCGCAGCAGATGGGGCATTCTCTTATCCATCAACTCATCAGACGTATTACATTCTCTCGCAAAATTTTTCAACATATTGAATGTTCTTGGCAGCGGTGTTCTCTGCACTCGCTTCTATGGGATAAAAAACTGGCCTATATAGCAACAACAAAACACACTAGAGAACGGGTTGTTTTTTCGATCAGAATGACTAAGGGCGACATCAAAAATCTAAACGTTCACGTAGTCTCTTGAACTTTATTTATCCATACCATGCTCAACGGCATACACTGCAATTTGTACACGACTACTAAGATTAAGTTTCTTTAAAATATTTTGCACATGGATTTTGACTGTGCTTTCAGCCACATCCAGTGTTCGCGCAATTTCCTTATTGCTCTCACCGCGTGCCAGGCAGACCATGGTTTCCCGTTCGCGCGGTGTTAATTTTTCACGTTCAGGCGTTGTGCTGACATTGTGACCAGAACGAAATTGCATGACTAATTTCGCCGTCATGGCCTCAGCAATCACAGGTTCACCGGCGGCGGCGCGTTTAATTGCATGGGTTAAATAATCGGCTTCGATGTTTTTGAGCAAATAACCACGAGCCCCGTTACGTAAAGCAGTCCCCAAATCTTCAGCTTCCTCTGACACTGTCAGCATCAATACTGCCGTATCTGGGAGGTCCTCTACGATAAGCTGCATTGCCTCAAGCCCAGATAAGCCAGGCATATTTAAATCCATCAATACCACATCAGGTCGCAACTGCTTAGCGCGCTTTACACCTTCAAGACCATCTGCTGCTTCACCGACAATTTCAAAATCAGGATTTCGCTGTAACAACAAACGAATTCCGCTACGGAATAAGGTGTGATCGTCAACCAATAATATTTTTATAGGCATGCATTTCTTTCGAGGTGATAGTGCAATTGTTATTGTTTATAGGATGTTTATGCGACTAGCCGTTCCTGACGTGATAATTGCAGCGCAATTGTTGTACCTTTTCCTGGTTGGCTATCAAGATCAAATTGAGCAGAAAGACGCTCCGCCCGTTCTTTCATGATGCGCAGCCCAACATGCTGCTCACCTTTTTCATGAACACGACTGATATCAAATCCCGCTCCATCATCTTTAATTACCATAAAAAAGTCCCTCTCATTTTTCACCAACACATGGACAACAGAAGCCTGAGCGTGTTTACGTATATTGGATAGGGCTTCCTGTAAAATAAAAAGAACTTGCAATTGCTGTTCGGGAGCTAATTGTGCACCATTCCCAATAAACTCAATATCACTTGCAACGTTGGTTTGCCGTTGAAACTTGCTGACAACATTACGCATTTCCGACTCAAGATTACTATCTTCTAACCGAGTCCTAAAATTGAGTAACAGCTCTCGGACATCTTCGTAACTTTCTTGCACACCTGCGCGCAGTAACGGTGCGATATCAGCAATCTCTTCGATTGCATTTCGACGCAAGGAGTCCTCGAGCATTTGTACTTGCAGATTGAGAAAATTTAACCCTTGCGCAATGCTGTCATGCAAACCTTGTGCTAACAAATTTCGTTCCTGCGATACCGCAAACTCCTTTTCCTTTGCAACCAAACGCTGATTTTCAATCGCCGTACCGAGATTTTTACCTAAAGTTTCAAGTAAGCGTCTTTCCTCACCGGAAATGGCGCGTTCGTCAGAGAAGTGCAACGAAAAACTACCGATCACTTGTTCACGCGCCATTATTTGAAAAATGGCTAGCGAAAAAAAACCTTCTTCCTGACAGCGATAATATTTCTGCTGATTCAGTTGACTGAAGTCCCTGACAAAAATGATGCCTTTTTGCGTGGCAGCACCACACAAACATTCATCTTTTTTTATGCAATGCTCATCCTCAATCATTTTCTCAGAAATACCTTCGTGCACAATAATGTGTAAGTGATCGTTTTGATGATCAAGTATTCTGACCGTGCCACCGTCAGCATGAATTCTTTGCATAATTTTATGCAAAAAACCACGACATAATTCTTCAATCGGATGTGGTCCGGCGAGAAATCCTGCGATCTCGTACAAGGTGCTCACTTCTAGGTTTTGCGCTTGTAACTTAGAGGTCTTTTCAGAAACACGCTCTTCCAGTGTGCGATGGACAGTTTGCACCCGATCGGCCATATGATTAAACGCCAGTGCCAATGCACCAAATTCATCGTCCGTTTCTATTGGCAAGCGAACACTGAGGTCATCGTTAGACATACGTGCAATACCCGCCTGCATACGACTAACCGGGCCGACAATCCACAGATATAACAAATAGAGCAACGCCACACTGGCCGCCAATGCCATAAAGGTCAGCGTGGTCTGGCATAAACGTAACCAGGTCGTCTTTTCTGCCAATTCAACTTCAACCAAAGACACTAAGTCATTAATATTATTTACGAAGGTCGATACATTATTAACATACGCCGCTACCGCATTATTTTTCTCATCGATACTTGCGACACTTAATACTTTTTTTGCCCCTGGCTGCACACGCTGTTGCCATTCGATTTCAACCTTATGCAACTGCGCACGAATCGCTGGCGTCATCGGCAAAAACAATGGGCGCTTAGCATCGCCCGTCTGCAAATCCAACAAACTATGATCAAACTCCCGCAACTCTTGTTCTATCCTGGCCTTATCTTGGTAGTGTTCAAGTTCGACAGCCAGTCTGTAGGAGCGCATACGCAAACTACCCGCCTCATTAATCGCGGCCCCACCCCCCTCCAATTGCCAAGAAAGTAGCAACGTGTAGCCAATCATTCCCAAGGTCAGACCTAGGCCGACCAATGTTGTCAGCAATATCCGAAACGTCAGTCGCTTACTAACAGGTACGCTGGATGGTAAATTCATAATAAAGGCCGGGGAAAATTATTTTATTAAAACAAATAGTGACGAAGGTCACCGATCAAGCAGCTTATTCCGCCATGCTGCCAGTTTGTTGCGTTACATTCAGAGGACATACCATGGGTAAAAAACTGTCTGAACGTTCAGAATAGGCCAGTAATGCACCGTTACTCATGTCAAAATACCAGCCGTGCAAGGCAATCTTGCCAGTGATTTCACGCTCTGCAATCCAAGGAAAACTACGTAAATTATTCAATGACAAAATCACCGAACCCAATTCACAAGCACGATGTTGCTCAGCTTCGGTACATTGCGCCAATTGTTGCAAGACTTGCTTTTTAACAGGCTCCGCAATTTTCATCCAACGTCCAATAAAGTCAATTTTTCGGGTTGGTTTATAACCTTGCATCAGAGCGCGAATTCCACCGCACTTCTCATGTCCCATGACAATAATACGTTGCACATTGAGCGTCTCAACGGCAAACTGAATCGCCGCACTGACACCATGCTGATGCGCTGACTCGTTACAGGGAGGAACCAGATTAGCCACATTCCTGACGACAAAAATGTCACCTGGATCACAATCAAGTAACAGTGCGGGATCGACCCTAGAATCACAACAGCCAATCAGCAAGGTGGTCGGATTCTGGCCATGATTCAGTTTGTCATAAATTGAACTTTCACCAGCAAAGTATTTTGTTTGAAAACGCTGAAATCCCTCAATAAATTGATGAATGTTTTTGACTTCCACCTTGCTCTCCGTTGACCATTATTTAGCCGCCAGTTTGCGACATAAAACGGATGATTTTATGCGGCTGCTCTATAAATTCATGTCGCTCTGGCTTTAATTCTATCGCAGATCGTATTGCAGCCTCCAAATCAAGATCACTAATGCCAGATCTTAATAGGGGACGCAATTCAAATTTCTCTTCCTGTCCCAGGCACATGTATAAGGTACCATCAACTGAGAGCCTGACGCGATTACAACTAGCGCAAAAATGTTGACTGATGGGCGAAATAAAGCCAATAGAGCTTTTGCCATCTGCGGTACTCCAATAGCGCGCAGGCCCGCCGCCCATTTCTGTTGCGGCAGGTATCAACTGAAAATGATTTACCAGTTCCTCGCGTACTGCACTAATGTCTAAAAATTGGCTATTTCTGCCTGTACTTCCCATGGGCATCGCCTCAATCAGGCGCAAAATAAATCCTTGCTCAAAGCAGAATTGCGCCATGCGCAGAATTTCATGTTCATTGACCCCACGCATGACAACCATATTGAGCTTAATCGGGTCAAATCCGGCCTCTTTACCGGCTTGCAGCCCCGCCATAATACTGGCATAACTATCACGGCCTGTGATGGTCTGCATACATGCTTTATCCAAACTATCCAGACTGACATTGATGCGAGCGACGCCTGCGCGACGTAGAGCGTGAGCATGTTTGTGTAATTGCGTGGCATTCGTTGACAAAGATATATCACTCACACCAGGTAATTCCGAAAGCTGTGAAGCTAACTGGGGCAGGTTCCGGCGTAATAAAGGCTCGCCACCGGTCAAGCGGACGCGTGCAACCCCCATGCGAGAAAAGGCGGCCACCACGCGTGTTATTTCATCAAAGCGCAACCAATTCTCAGGTTCTTCAAAACCAGAGAAACCTTTTGGCATACAGTAACTACAACGCAAATCGCAGCGATCTGTAACCGATAAACGTAAATAACTAACCTGACGACCGAAACGATCGATCAATGCAGGAGAAGTTTGAGCACTAGTGTGATGGGCAGGGTATTCCATGCCTATATTGTGGTTGCGTTAAGCCGGAAGCACAATTCGCCTCCAGACCAACATAGACTAGTTCTTTTGGGGGATATCGGAAATGCCGGGTGGAAATAGTACCGCGTGCAGTTCGCGTCGATAACGCAGCAAGCTTAACGCCAATAATATCCCCAATAAGCCCTGGGATGCAGCAAACGTGAATCCTGCCACCATGGCAAGAACGCTAGGAGAAAAAGGGAGCAGGAGCAACAAAATGAAGGCCAACAACACGACCCGTGCCTGCAATAACAAGCGTTGAGGCGCTAAAATGGCTTGCATCGTTGGCACCCGACGACCTGCTGGGGTTTGCCTACGGAGGTGCATAAAAACCAGAAAGGGAATAATTTTTCCTAACATAGCGTTAATAGGTAGTACGGCACCACCAACCAACGTCAGCACACCAATCCACCATGGAAAGATCAATTTCAGACTAGCGGGTAAATACGGCGAAAACACGCCCAGCATGAATACCAATAAAGCTGCACATAACCAGCTGATGGCACAGACCACCCACAATACCCACGTCGGATCAAAGCGTCGCTTTGCATGCCAGACCACGTATAAAGCAATACCAGCAGTACCCCCGACTACAAGACAAGCCAGTACCAATGCCAACGACCAACATGGAGGAAAGAACGCCACCATCAAGGGCAGCCATAAGCACCCCGGTAAGTAGGTTTGCCAATGTGTGCCTGGCCTGACCGTTTGCCAAAACATAGGTACCGTTGTCGATGCGATACCAAGGACCAGCGTGGCCGTCCATCCGAGCACCCCCCACGCCACATGCAAATCTAGAAAATGCATGATATCGATATGCCACCAACCAACAAAACTGCCCGCCATTGCAATGCCAAGTACGACCACCATCAAGAATGCCAGTGCGATCCAGCGCAGGGTGCGCGTTGTCGTATCCACAACAGAAATACGCCATGCAGTAGCACCCAGTGCGGCAATCACAGCGCCATAAAGTGGGAGCGCTACACCAATCGCAAGCTGAAAGCCGCGTAGGTCACCCGCTAAAAAGCCAACTGCGAGCGCCATGGCAATAAATGCAGATCCAAGCGCAACACAGGGGGCAAGATAACGCGCAGCGACAACTGTCTGCCCTGCAACTACGGGCATTAATTGAAACAACGCACCGATCATGATCGGCGCCAGCATACCCAACACCAAGCAATGCGTCAGTGCCAATGCTAACGGCGCAAAACGATCAGGCAAACCATTGCTATTGCCAAACGCCAGTAGCACGCCTGCCAAGGCACCTAACCATGGTGCCGGCAAAAGACAGCCAAAAATCGTCGCAGGAGAAGGCGCTAACTCGTAATTGAGAATGTTGATACTGGGGCGTATTGACATATGACATAGGGTTTCGGACGTTCGAAAGCGAAAAAACAGGTTCATCGTATCAAGAGCACTAATGATCGCTTTCGACGACCATGCTTAGCATCGTCAATAACAATCAACTACAAGAACATGCACCACAGCAAGGACTCCCCATGCCCAAGACTGTTTCCAGATTTGGTATGCTGCCACCACACATTGGATATAACACGTTCTCTTCTTTGATATTGTGCTGCTGTATCAATACATTCAGAGTATCAATCGCCGCCAACGCCTGCGCTGCCTGCTTTGCTTCGATGGCAGCGTAAGTCTCATCGCGCAAACGACGAATTTCAGCGTGTTCGCTACGCATAACGACAGTTGGACCTGAACTCATTCCGGTCGCCTTTTCAAACGCAGGAAAAAGCTTTTCTTCCTCTAATTTAAAATGCGCTTCCAGTTCCTCACTAAATAAACGGAAGTTACGTCCGGCCGACACCAGATCGTTCTTTTGCAATGCCGCTTCACAACGGCTCAGTTGATCATCACAACCACGGTGTTGCTTTACCATTTGCATCATTGCCTGAGACATATCCATACCTTTTCTATTTCATCCTAAGAAACCTTTGATGCTGTGACTGCGCACGGCATCAGAGATCTTCTAAAAATAATTTATTGCACCAGCGGGCTATCCGCACCTTGTATATCAATTCCAGAAATCTTTGCTCGTCCCACCACCACCTGAAGGTATTGGCGCAACGCATGGTCATGACTTGCCTTGTACATCGCACTAGCAATAGTCGTCTCAATATCCTCAAATGCCAGCAATCGCCCTTCTGCTTTACGACCAACCTGAATGATATGCAAACCAAAACGGGTTTCGATCAATTGCGGAATCACGCTCTCCGGAGAAGCGGCAAAAACGGCGCGCTCAAACTCTGGCACGGTCGCACCACGCGCAATTTGTCCAAGACTGCCACCGACGTCTCCTGAGGAACAATTGGAATTCGCTTTGGCACAGGCAGCAAACAACGCCGGGTTTTCCAGCACATCTGCCAACACCACGCCGGCGTGTTTGCGCAATGCGTCCAGATCAACTCCCGGTGTCACTTGAAACAAGATGTGACTACATTCAGCTAATTCACCTACTGTAAATCGCTCTGGATAGGCTTGATACTGACGTAGACATTCGTCGTGCCCTGGTTCTGGCACCTTGACTTCAAGTGCCAACAATGCGTCGATCAATTCTTCGTCGTCATCGTTATCCAAGGATAAACGCCTTGCTTCATCGACCAATACGCGACGTAACACCAGTGCTGTCATGGCACTTTTCATTGGGTCTGCTGCATCTTGATGGGCAGGCAATTCCTGCTCCATATCCGCATCTGTTAGCTCTACGCCATTCACAATCACGGGCATCGTTTTCTCCTATTTTTCATTGTCATCTTCATTTCGTCCATGTTGCTTTTAACGTGAACGCACCAACTGCCATGCCCGACTGATATAGCCAACTGAAGCAAAGCCGCTCCATACGTGAACCAGACGGGTGAATGGAAATATGACAAACAAACTTAATCCCATAAATAAATGGGCTTTAAATAGCAAAGGAGCGCTAACGATGAAATCTGCAGCATCGCCGCGGAATGTCACAATGTGCTGTGCCCACGTCATCAGCAACACCATCATGTCGCCATCACGATGCTGAGCCGATTCAAAAATCGTCGACAAACCCAAACCTAATGTGATGAAAATCCAACCAAGCAATACCTTGTCACCGACTTTTGTCACAGCAGAAATGCGTGCGTCACTCAAGCGACGGTGCATCAGTATCAGCAAACCCAGCATACACATGCTACCAAATACACCACCGGCAACCATCGCAATCATTTGCTTGAAGCTATGACTGACGCCCAAGGTCTCCCAGACAATGACAGGTGTCAACAAGCCAACCAAATGCCCGAAGAACAAGCCAATAATACCGATGTGAAACAAGATATTGCCAACCCGCAGGTACCCTGCATGCAACATCTGTGACGAGTCGCTCTTCCAGGTATATTGTTCTCGCTCAAAACGTACCAAGCTGCCAAACAAAAAGATAGCCAAGGCAATGTACGGATAAATGCCGTATAAAAATTGATGTAGATAAGACATGACAGTCTCCTTATTGACCAGCAGTTGACGCTGATGTTACTGAGCGTGCACCAGGTTGCCGCGGATAAAAATTGACGGGATGCGTTCCCGACATCACTGGTTTGAGTAATGGTTCCACACCATCAGCACCAGGACCAAAGGTTTCCATCGCCTCGTCCATATCGCGCACCGGTGGCTCACCTTGCTCTTGTGGAACTACATCGGTAAATGACGTTAGCAACAAGAAGGCATTGGCATACGGACTTTCTTTGCGTTGCAAACGAACGCCAATCGCTGCTAATACGTGAATCGCCTCACCCAATAGCTTTTCTGCTTGCTCATCCTCAACGAGGCTCAGGAATTCCAAAAACAGCGGTACATAGTCTGGTAATTCACTCGCTTCCGGTTCAAAACCATAACGACGATATTCCTCAATCAAGTCAACCATCGCCTGGCCACGGTCACGACTTTCTCCATGAATGTGTTCAAACAAATGCAGTGCCACCGACGCGGTACGATCGAAGGTCGCCACGTAGTTTTCCTGGATACTGATCAGATCATTTTTTTTCAAATAATCAAGCAAAGGCTGCAAGACATTTAATGAATCCAGATCACTAGCGAGTGTCTGCGCAATTTCCGGAAGCGCTGTAATAAGATCTGGCTGCGGATAACTCAGTAAAGCGGAAATAACACGATAAATAGACATACAATTTTCCTTTGGTACGGGATGCACTCTGCACCCCGGGGGAGTTAATCAACGGACGACATCTTCTTACGTGATTTCGGCATCTCCACAAAAATCACACTACCTTGCGGCTTTTTGCCAAACAAAGCACCATCCGATGTACCACCTGAACATCCATTTCCGAACGTGAATCCGCAACTACCTTTTTCATTAAAACTATCTTCCACCATTTCCTTATGCGAGGATGGAATGACGAACCTGTCTTCATAGTTCGCAATCGCCATGGTCTGATACATGTCTTCCACTTGCGCGGCGGTCAATCCGACCTGCTGTAAAACAGCGTGATCAAGTTCACCATAGACAGTCTCCGAACGTTTATAGGCACGCATCGCCAACATCCGTTCTAAAGCATTAAGTACCGGTTCTTCTTTACCCGCCGTCAGCAAATTGGCCAGATAGCGCACGGGGATACGCAAGGATTTGACGTCGGGAATAATGCCATTCATGCCCATGTGTCCTGCTTCTGCCGCTTTTTGTATCGGTGACAGAGGTGGAACATACCAAACCATAGGTAAGGTGCGGTATTCGGGATGTAATGGGAATGCAATCTTCCATTCCATTGCCATCTTGTAGACGGGCGATTTCTGTGCAGAGGTAATCCAGCTCTCCGGAATACCGTGTTTACGGGCTTCAGCAATCACTTCAGGATCATGCGGATTGAGAAAACATCCGAGCTGCGCCTCATACAAATCCTGTTCATTCGGCACGGATGCAGCTGCCTCGATCTTATCTGCGTCATAGAGCAACACGCCAAGATAGCGGATACGGCCAACGCAAGTCTCGGAACAAACCGTCGGCTGACCTGCTTCGATCCGTGGGTAGCAGAAGGTGCACTTCTCTGCTTTGCCAGAACTCCAGTTGTAATAAATCTTCTTGTAAGGGCAACCAGAAATACACATGCGCCAGCCACGACATTTGTCCTGATCGACAAGTACGATACCGTCGTCTTCACGTTTGTATATCGAGCCAGATGGGCAAGAAGCAACACAGGCAGGATTAAGGCAATGCTCACACAAACGCGGCAAATACATCATGAACGTTGATTCAAAGGTGCTGTACATTTCCTTTTGCAACCCTTCAAACAACGCGTCTTTGCTACGCGCACTAAACTCACCACCGAGGTCATCTTCCCAATTCGGGCCCCACACAATTTTGTCCATTTTTTTTCCAGTAATGACTGAAACAGGACGTGCAGTTGGCGGTGTTTGCATCAGTGGTGCATTTTGCAAATGCTCATAATCAAACGTAAATGGTTCGTAATAATCATCGATTGATGGCAAATTGGGGTTGGCAAAAATATTTGCCAAAATCCGTAACTTCCCGCCTTGCTTTGGTTCTAACTTACCCGCATCGTTGCGATGCCATCCCCCCTTCCATTTCGACTGATTTTCCCATTCTTTTGGATAGCCAATACCTGGCTTGGTCTCGACGTTATTGAACCATGCGTACTCAACACCATCACGGCTAGTCCAAACATTTTTGCAGGTAACAGAACAAGTGTGACATCCGATACATTTATCCAAATTAAGCACCATACCTACCTGTGCGCGAATTCTCATGATGCTGCTCCTTGTTCTGCTGCTTCGTCTAACTTGCCATCTAACCAATCAACTTTTTTCATCTTACGTAACACGACAAATTCATCACGGTTACTACCTACGGTGCCGTAATAATTAAAGCCGTAAGCAAGTTGGGCATAGCCGCCTATCATGTGTGTCGGTTTCAACACCGCACGGGTAACGGAGTTATGAATACCGCCCCGTTTACCGCTAAGTTCTGCGCCGGGTGTATTGATAATTTTTTCCTGTGCGTGATACATCAGACACATACCTTTTGGAACGCGTTGACTGACAACCACACGCGCCGTCAATGTTCCATTGCTATTAAACACTTCGACCCAATCGTTATCCACCAAACCGGCTTCTTTCGCTTCGATCTCCGACACCCAGACATGGGGGCCACCGCGACTCAGGGTCAACATGCGCAGATTGTCAGTGTAGGTTGAATGAATCCCCCACTTCTGATGCGGCGTGATGAAGTTAAGAACGATTTCTTTCTCACCGTTTGGTGATTTATTGAGCATAGGCGCAACCGTTTTAGTATCAATCGCAGGCTTATACACACACAAACCTTCGCCAAAATCGAGCATCCAGCGGTGATCCTGATAGAACTGTTGACGCCCAGTCAATGTGCGCCATGGGATCAGTTCATGCACATTGGTGTAGCCTGCGTTATAGCTCACTTCTTCTGATTCAAGACCTGACCAAGTAGGTGCCGAGATAATTTTTCGCGGTTGCGCCTGGACATCACGGAATCGAATTTTGTCATGTTCGCGCCCTACCGCTAAATGCGTGTGGTCACGACCAGTGATTTTGCCCAATGCTTCCCACGCCTTGACGGAGACGTGGCCATTCGTTTCTGGCGCAAAAGTTAAAATCATTTCACAGGCATCAATCGCACTTTCCAATCGAGGACGACCTTTGCTAATACCTTCTTCCGTGACGACCTTAGAAATGCCACCGATCTCTTTGACTTCGTGTTCCGTATTCCAATTAATCCCCTTGCCACCATTACCCAATTTGTCGAGCAAAGGGCCAATAGAAGTAAATTTTTTGTAGATGTCTTTATAGTTGCGTTCAACCACAAAAAAGTTAGGTGCAGTTTTTCCGGGAATCAGATCGCACTCACCTTTTTTCCAGTCTTTTGGTTCAAAGGCCTGACCTAACTCACCAGGCGTGTCATGCATCAACGGTTGCAAAACGATATCCTTACGGGTCCCCAAATAGTCGCCACCGATTTCAGTGAATTTTTTGGCAATACCTTTGTAGATTTCCCAGTCGGTCCTACTTTCCCACAATGGTTGTACCGCTTCACTCAGTGGATGAATAAACGGATGCATATCGGAGGTGTTTAAGTCATCTTTTTCATACCAGGTTGCCGTCGGCAGTACGATGTCGCCATAGAGGCAAGTCGTGCTCATTCGGAAATCCAAGACCACCAACAAATCAAGCTTCCCTTCAGCAGCCACTGGATGGAATTTGACTTCTGAAGGCTTCACGGCGTCATCAGGATCATCGAATAAGGCATTTTGCGTACCCAGCAGATATTTCAAGAAATACTCATGGCCCTTGCCTGAGCTTCCCAAAATATTAGAGCGCCAGACAAACATGTTGCGCGGGAAATTTTTTGGATTATCCGGATCATCGCAGCTCATATTAATGGCACCGGATTTCAAACTATTTTTCAGATACTCTTGTGGCTCCAACCCTGCAGCTGCAGCGGCGTCGCACACATCCAGAGGATTTGTTTCTAGTTGTGGTGCGGATGGCAGCCAACCTAAACGCTCGGACTTCGCGTTCATGTCTATCATGCTCATGTGACTGATTTTAGATTTATCAGCAGTGGGCGCCAGAATTTCATCCATGGCTAATTTCTCATGCCGCCATTGGCTGGTGTGGGCATAGAAAAAACTCGTACCGTTCATCTGCCGCGCAGGACGCACCCAATCGCTGGCGAATGCCAATGGCGCCCAGCCAAACTGCGGACGCAATTTTTCCTGACCAACGTAGTGAGCCCAACCGCCGCCAGATTTACCAATGCAACCGCACATCATGAGCATATTGATAATGCCACGGTAAATCATGTCGTTGTGATACCAGTGATTCAACGCAGCACCAACAATCACCATACTCTTACCCTCGGTATCATTCGCATTTTGTGCAAATTCACGCGCCACCTGAATAACCAGATCACGCTTTACGCCGGTATGCTTTTCTTGCCAGGCCGGTGTGTAGGGCACATCGTCGTCATACGAATGCGCAACGGCGCCGCCCAAGCCTTGATCAACACCGTAATTGGCCATCGATAAATCATAGACAGTGGCAACCAGAACGACGCTGCCATCGGCCAACGTCACCCGCTTTGCAGGTAAATTACGACTCACCATTTCATTGGCGTCATTACCGCCAAAATAATTGAAGCTAACACTTACTACCTCATCATGTGTAAACATGAGGCTAAGTTGCGGGTCAATTTCACGACCTGTGTTGCCATCTTTTGGTTCTAAATTCCAACGCCCGACTTTGGCGCCTTCATCAAATTTTCCTTCTCCCCAACGATAGCCAATCGATCCATTCGGTGCAACGATATCACCCGTTGCCTCATCAATTGCCAATGTTTTCCAATCAGGATTATTGGCTTCATTCAAATTTCCCGGCAACTGCGAAGCGCGCAGCATCTGATCTGGGACATAAGAACCATTGCGTTCAACCAGACGCACCAGCATCGGCATATCGGTATATTGTTTGACGTAGCGACGGAAATAGTCGGACTTACCGCCCAGATGGAACTCCTTCAATATCACATGGCCCATGGCCATCGCGAGGGCGGCATCTGTGCCTTGTTTAGGGGCCATCCAAATATCACCGAACTTCACCATCTCGCCGAAATCACTGGATACGGCAACGGTTTTAGTGCCTTTGTAACGCACCTCTGTGTAGAAATGGGCGTCCGGTGTACGCGTTTGCGGTACATTAGAACCCCAAACCATTAAATAGGTTGAGTTGTACCAGTCTGCGGACTCAGGTACATCCGTTTGTTCACCCCAGATTTGTGGACTGGCAGGTGGCAAATCGCAATACCAATCGTAAAACGAGAGCGGTACGCCACCGATCAGACTCAAATAACGTGAACCGGCCGCATACGACACCATCGACATCGCTGGAATAGGTGAGAAGCCGACAACCCGATCAGGACCAAACTTTTTAATCGTGTAGGCATTCGATGCTGCGATCATTTCTTGCGCTGTATCCCAGTCAGCACGTACAAAGCCACCCAGACCACGGACAGATTTATATCGCTTTGCTTTCTCTGGGTTTTGGCTAATCGATTCCCACGCGGCGATCGGATCCATGGTCTGACGTGCTTCCTGCCACATTTCCATCAGACGACCGCGTATCATTGGATACTTCACACGCTGTGCGGAATACACATACCAGCTATACGATGCGCCACGTGGGCAGCCGCGCGGCTCGTGATTGGGCAAATCAGGGCGAGTACGAGGATAGTCAGTTTGTTGCGTTTCCCAGGTAATCAAGCCGTTCTTTACATAGACTTTCCAAGAACAGGAACCGGTACAATTCACACCATGCGTAGAGCGTACTATTTTGTCGTGCTGCCAACGGCTACGGTAAGTGTTCTCCCATTGACGGTCTTCGTCCACCACAGCACCATGACCATCGGAGAAGGTGGACTTCACCCGCGACATGAACTTCAATCTATCCAAAAAATGACTCATCACAAACTCCCTATCAGGTGGACAAGATGTCCACAAGTTTCATTACTTGCATACTGAGAGTGTAGAGATACGCGTCACTATCGACCATTCTTCGGAGCGCCGTCATCGCGCAAGCATTGGCACTAGCCCCACTAGTCCTTTTGAACTAGTCGTGCAAATCAAATCAAAAAAAAACCTCCGATTTTCATCAGAGGCATTTGACATTCAGCGATCAAAAAAATTTACTAACACGGCACTTCCGCACCTTTACGTGCGTAATACCACCACGTAATGGCCATGCAAGTGACATAGAAGCCGACAAACACATACAAGGCCATATCCGGCGCACCTGTCAACTTAATGGAAGTACCAAAACTTTGTGGAATGAAGAAGCCGCCATACGCTCCGATTGCACCAGAAAATCCCAATACAGCAGCAGATTCTTTCGCAGCATCGAGACGTGCTTGCTTCATTGCTAGTTCGCCCTTCCCTGCCGCATCACGCTCACGGCCAGTTTGAAAGATCAGCGGAATCATGCAAAACGTCGAGCCATTGCCCAAGCCAGTCAGAATAAACATGCCAATAAAGGCAAACAGAAACACCATAAACTGATGATCATGTAATGCTGGAACGATTCCGCCCACGATCGTTAAGGACATCGCAACAAAAACCCAAAACGTCAACCGCGCACCACCAATTTTATCTGCAATCATTCCACCGATAGGTCGTGCCAGCGCACCAGCCAAAGGCCCGAGAAAGGCGAACTTAGCCACTTCAATCTCAGGAAACTGCGCTTTAATCAGCATAGCGAAACCTGCTGAAAACCCGATAAACGAACCAAACGTCCCCACATACAACCAGCACATTAACCAATTGTGTTTACGTTTAAAAATAATCGCCTGGTCCGCAAATGAAGCTTTTGCAGATGCAATGTCATTCATACCAAACCAAGCAGCCAAGGTCGCCGCGATGATAAATGGGACCCAGATAAAGCCAGCATTGCCTAACCAAAACAGATGATCAGCGTTCGTTTTAGGGTTATGAAACAAAAAACCCTCGCCTGAGATAGCGACACCAAACATCGCCGAAGAAATCACCAGCGGTGTCAAAAACTGCACTACCGACACACCAAGATTGCCGATGCCAGCGTTCATACCAGTGGCATAACCTTTGCGCGATTTAGGAAAAAAGAAACTAATGTTAGCCATACTAGAACTAAAATTGCCGCCACCCAAACCGCATAACAGCGCCAGAATGAGTAACGTAGAATAACTGGTCGTCGGATCTTGTAATGCAAAGCCCATCCCGATTGCTGGAATCAACAAACTAGCCGTTGAAATTGCGGTCCATTTGCGGCCACCAAATACAGGCACCAGAAATGAATAAAATATCCGCAAAGTCGCCCCCGACAGAGCGGGCAAGGCCGTCAGAAAAAACAATTGATCCTTACTAAAATGAAACCCTCCTTTATCCAAATTAGCGGCAACGACGCTCCACAACATCCAGACAGCGAAGGCCAACATCAGACTAGGAATAGAAATCCATAGATTTCGATTTGCAATGGAGCTACCTTCCTTGTTCCAGAATTCGGCATTCTCCGGCTCCCATCGACTTAAAACATGACTCATCATATGCTCCCTATAAAATAAATTAATTACGCACGTTCGCCCCCGTTCTTAGGTAGCACTTACTCCATTCATGGATTGATTTTGCTGACGAAATTGAAAGTGCATCCACACCAAGGAGACGCAAACAGCGCCATACAAGAGCATAAAACATGAGCTTCGTACGCCTGTGAGATCCACCAAAGCGCCAAACATGATTGGCAAAATAAAGCCACCCAAGCCGCCGGCCAAGCCGACGACACCTGACACGGCGCCAATATTGCTGCCGTAGCCATCAGCAATAAATTTAAATACCGAGGCCTTGCCAACCGCCATCGAGATACCCACGACAAAAAGGATGATCGTGAACAGCACCGGGCTCAGTCCTATATGAAAAGTCTGCATGCCGTTGACTGTTTTTACGCTGAAATCAGTTTGAGGATAAGACAGCAAAAAGAATGCAACCCAACAAACCCACATCACCGCCCAAGTGACTTTGTACGCGCCGTATTTATCTGCTAACCAGCCGCCAAACGCACGTAACACACCGCCAGGCAAGGAGAAGCAGGCTGCAAGTAAAGCAGCACTCTTGATATCAAAGCCGTATTCAGTCACGTAATACTTCACCATCCATAAGCTCAAGCCAACGTAGCCGCCAAAGACTACCGAGTAATACTGGCAATACCGCCATACTTTGGGATCTTTCAACATGTTGAGCTGCGCCAAAAAGCTGATATTCGATTTCACGTTGTGACTAGGGTCCGTCGCCGAAAATAACCAGAAAATCAGTGCTGCCGCGAACATCATAACGGCGTACACCTGAGGTACCAGAGTCCAGCCACCAGCAGCAATTAATGCTGGAGCAATAAATTTATTCACAGCAGCGCCCGAGTTGCCAGCGCCAAAAATACCCATGGCTAATCCCTGACGCTCCTTCTTAAACCAGCGTGCAACATATGGGGTGCCAACAGAAAATGAACCTCCGGCGAAGCCCACCAGTAAGCCAAGTGTCAAAAAATGCCAATAAGCCGTCGCATAACTAATCAGATAAATCGGCAACACCGTTGTCAGCATCAAGACAAACAAAACAATGCGTCCACCGAATCTGTCGGTCCAAATCCCCAACGGCACACGAATCAACGAACCGGTCAGCACCGGCATCGCTGTCAAAAGACCAAATTCTGTTTCGTTTAGATGTAATGCCGCCTTAATAGGAATACCTATCACACCAAACATCATCCAGATGGTGAAACATACCGTGAACGCCAGCGTACTGGACCCGAGTACCGCATATGCATTGCCTTTGCTAGCCATGACCTACTCCTATTGCTTTTATCAGTGCTATCATCTTAAGGAGTAAAGGGGTATTTTAAAATTCCCCTGAAGGTGCATTCCGACTATGCAAATGGCTAGGCTTATTAGCCAAAAGGACTAGTCTACGGAGAACAGACCAAACAATTGTGCAGACCAGTGCGGTACCGTACCAAGATGCCACAACAATGTGTTCTATCATCAACACCTTTATGTGGCTCATTTCTGTTGTCCTTGACGAGAAAGTCATGTTTATAAAATTACTTAAATCACTGATTTATTTCGTCTCCGTATTTGTCCTGATACTCGTTAGTGTGGTTATCTTTATCAGTAACTTTAACTGGAACAACGCACGGCCATATCTGAACCAACGGATTACCAAGAACATTGGTCATGATTTTGCGATACGTGGCGACTTAACACTCCAGTTATGTACCGAATCAACGCGTGGTTCGGTGTGGGAGCGTTACTTTTCGCAAACGCCAATGTTATGTGTTAGTGCCAATGATATCTCGATCAGCAATGTGCCTTGGAGTAATACGGGTACGCAATTAGCTGCTGTGCGGCGGGTTATGGTGTCCTTGCAGCTTTGGCCGTTGTTACACAAAAAAGCTGTCATCACCCAGTTGGAACTAGACATGCCACAACTGGCGCTTGAACGAGGTCCTGATGGACGCGGCAATTGGTCATTACCAGAAAGCGATTCATCGGATTGGACTATGACTATTGCACAACTACGTTTTCCGAACGGATCCATGCGTTTTTTGGACAAGGCCATCAACCTTGACCTGCACGCCGAGGCGAGAGCGGTGGCAACTGTACCAGCGCAGGAAAATGGGAAAGACTCGCCAGATCAGCCTGCGCAACAATTCTTTCTCCGTTTTTTACTCAGTGGTAGCTACGACCATGCACCGATCACTGGCAATGGTCAGTTGGGATCGATATTGAGCATAAAAGACGCACACACGATTTTTCCAGTCGCTGCGACGATGCAAATTGGCGGCAATCATATCGCATTCAATGGGGTGATCACCGATCCACGTGCTCCCTCAGGGATTAATGTTGAGCTTGCGCTGGCAGGTGCCAGTCTGTCTGAGCTGTATCCCTTGACAGGCATATTACTTCCAGTCACCGGTGCTTACAAAATTAAAGGCCAATTGCTGGGACAAAAAATCGGTGCAAACTGGAACTGGCACTACCAGAATTTCATGGGCATGATGGGTGCCAGTGATCTTGCCGGCAGTCTGGACTATATTCATGGCGCACCACGCCCAACTTTGCGTGGCACGGTCACCTCTAACCAGTTACGACTCGATGATCTCGGCCCGCTCATCGGTGCTGAAAGTAGTACGCTAAAAATCGCACGTAGCAAAAAAACGATTCCGAAGAATCACAAGATCCTACCCACAGTGCAGTTTCAACCCAATCAATGGACCGCCCTCGATGCAGACGTCAAATTCAGCAGCAAGCATCTGACTCGTACGCACGATATTCCCCTCGAAAATATCGTGACAGAAATCCACTTGCTCGATGGGGTGTTAAGCCTGTCGCCGTTATATTTCGGTATCGCCGGCGGTGACGTCACATCAAATATTTCTCTCGATGGCCGGACTACACCGATCGCAGCACAAATAAAAATCGCCGGACGGAATGTAATGTTACGTGAATTGTTCCCAAAACTGGAATCAACGCACGAAAGTTTAGGTGAGATTAACGGCGATGCGGCGTTGACCGGACACGGTAATTCGATCTCATCAATGCTGGCAACCGCGAATGGCGAGCTGGCTGCCACTGTGAGTCGAGGATCCGTGAGTCGGTACATGCTGGAACTAGCAGGATTAAACGTAGCAAATGCTTTGTTTGTTAAAATTTTTGGTGATACGCAGGTCAGGATAAATTGTCTAGTGAGCGATTTTGGTGTGAAAGACGGCGTGGCTGAAATCCGCCGTTTCGTTATTGATACCGACGTGGCGGTCGTCGATCTAAAAGGGGATATCGATCTTGCAAAGGAACAGCTTAATCTGAACATGACACCTACATCAAAGGGCATGCGGGTCTTCTCACTGCATTCGCCTTTGTATGCCAAGGGCACCTTCTCCAATCCAGACATCGGCCCCTACAAAGGTCCGCTGCTGATGAGAGCAACTGCGGCAGCCGCATTGACTGCCTTGGCACCACCGGCGGCCATACTAGCAACGCTTAACATAGGCACAGCGCCGAAAATCAATTGTCCGGTTGAATTGGCGCGTATGTATAAGGCACGCAGCAATTCACGCTCTACAGCGACAAACGCTCCCGCTACACCGGTCGACCTCAACGAAATTCAAACAAATCGCAAGGCCATGCGTACCAAGTAAGAAAAAACTGCTTCGCCACGCGAGCTAAACCGCTCGTAAAGTGCGGCACGAAGTACAGGGGCTGGTACACGATACGCTCACAGGAATTTTGTATGGCTTAGCCACCCAATTTTCCCGAGGAGGCAGCTTGTGTTTTCCCCAATGCCTTTAATACTGTTTCCGGACGAATTGGAATATGCCGAAGACGAACCCCTATCGCTGCGAAGATAGCATTTCCAATTGCTGGGCCCACTACCGTGGTCGGTGGCTCGCCCATGCCCGTTGCCGTTTCTGTACTAGTCACAAATTCAATCTCTAATTCTGGAACATCAGCCATCCGAAGCGGCGTATAAGTATTCAAATTAGTATCACGCACCTGTCCGTGTTCAAATTGCGTTCCTTCATGTAAGGCCATGCTTAGCCCCCATAATGCGGCGCCTTCGGCTTGAGCTAAAGCACCGTCTGGGTGAATAATGGTGCCGGCATCAATAACCAAAAAAATCTTTTCCACGCTAACCAAACCAGTAAGTCGATCGACCTTCACCTTCGCGACGCATGCGCTCCAGGTTGGCATATCGCGTTCCTGACCAAAAGTGCTGGCAATTCCCATTCCAGTATCGGCTGGCATGATGCTACCCCAGCCTGCATTGGCTGCAACCCGTTGCAATACATTCGCCATTCGACTCGCGCCACCAACAGCATTGGGCATACTGCCAGCGTTAATACCCTTACCGTCCAATAGCATTAAACGGAAAGCTAATGGATCGAGCTTGGCGGAGATGGCAGCCTCATCAATAAAACTCTCGAGTGCCCAATTTGTCCAACCAGGTCCCACAGAGCGTAACCATCCCGGACGAAAAGTGCTATTAGCAAGATCGTTAGATAGCGCACGTACCTGATGGGCTCCGACAGAATACCAATGGTCTGCACCGGCAATCGAAAATGGATCATACGGCACACCATTTTTTCCTTTTGGCATAAATGAAGGAATCATTACCTGAGTGGGCCAACCTGCACACGCGTCATGTTGCATCGCGATGACTTTATTTTGCTGGTCAAATGCCAAACGCAAGCGCTGCACCGAGGGAGAACGTGGTGAATCAAAGCGGGCATCATCGGCTCGGGTACAGACCATCTTCACTGGCCGACCCAGTGCTTTTGCAGCGAGCGCAGCTGGGATTGCATAGTCACCATTCAATCTGCGCCCAAAACCGCCGCCCAACAAATAGGTATGCATTAACACTTTGTCTTCAGATACGTTCAGGGCTTTGGCCATAACAGGGAGGATTAGTGATTGCCACTGATTGCCAGTGTGAATATGCCACACGCCATTTTTCTCTAAGGCGAGTACATTCACCGGTTCCAATTGGAAGTGCAAGACGGTGCTGGTGGTATAAGTACGATCGATGATAAGCGTCGCGTTTGAAAATGCCAATGCTACGCCATCATCAGCAACGACCAAAGAACCGCCGGATTGTGCATGAATCAAATTTGTACCATGATCCACAATATCTGCCTCAGACACATTGGCACTACTACCGGCAGCCCAATCCACTTTCACAAGATCGGCTGCACGAATTGCACCTGCAAATGAGTCTGCGAAAACCATTACCCAACCAGGTACAGTATCAGATGGATCAATTAGCGCGATCGACTTTATATAGCCTGTGACGCTTCTGGCTCCACTATCGTCAATGGCGTTGACTTTTGATCCATAGCGAGTAGGAGGAATGAGCGGACGCGCATACACCATGCCAGGAGTCATTGCATCAATACCATAAACTGCGCTGCCGTCCGTCTTTGACGGTATATCAAGCGCGGTCGTATTGTGCCCGATCAGATGTCGCTGGTCTGGTGACTTCAAGGGCAAGGCTTTCAATTGCTCGGGCGTATACTGACGAACCAGGTTCCCGTGACTGACGATCTCGGCATAACTTATGGTTTTATTCGCTGCACGAACGATACTGTCACGAGCCACACAATGATTTGGATCAACGCCCAGAAGTTTGGCACCTTCTTCAATTAATGCAACACGTCCCGCTGCACCGGCACGACTCAACGTATCAAAGCTTTGCCATACTGACCAACTCCCACCTGTCACCATGGTGCCCCATTTAGGATCACTATTGACGTAGTTCAAACGTACATCATCCCAACGAACTTCTAATTCGTCCGCTAAAATACGCGCTAATGCCGTGCCGACATGTTGACCCATTTCGGCCTTAGCAATGTTGACCGTGACGATACCTTCGCGATTAATCTCAAACCAAATACTTGGATCAAAAACAGGTGTCGCATCGATCGACGCATTATTATCTTCAGCAAAACTTTGATCTGCCCGCAAAAAAGTAAGCGAAAATCCTGTACCAATCGCTGAAATTAAAAATCCACGCCGCCCCAGGGACGCGGGCTCGGCCATCGTGTTATCTACGTCAACGCGTAAATGCTTCATCAACTTAAACATTCGAATGCCCCTTGGACATGTCAACTGCCGCTATTTTGATCGCCTTGCGTATGCGGATATAGGCCATGCAGCGGCATAGATTGCCACTCATGACTGCGTTGATGTTGGCATCGGTGGGATTGGGGTAGTCGTTGAGCAACGTCGCAGCCTGCATGATTTGTCCCGATTGGCAATATCCGCATTGCGGAGTTTGGGTTTCAATCCATGCTTTTTGCAGGGGATGTTGGCCTAGAGGATCAAGTCCTTCTATCGTTACAATATGTGCGCCCTGCACTCCGGCCAACGATATAATACAAGAACGCACGGCACGTCCATCGATATGTACAGTACAGGCACCACATAGACCTATGCCGCACCCAAACTTCGTACCTTTTAAACCAATGTGATCGCGAATCACCCAAAGCAATGGCGTTGCAGGATCATCATGAACATCAACATCTTTACCATTGATTGAAAACTGGGTCATAGCGTATTCATCCTTTTATGTGTTGTGCCAGTGGTAAAAGTAATTCATGGTTGATGAGCACGTCGCATTGCAACGATGTCGTTTTCTAGGTTGAGCCATGGAGGTTGCGTAGTTCGGCTTCGACGAAGATAAGCGGCCATTTGTACGATATCGGTATTGGTCAAGGCTGCATCAAAACCTGGCATCATCATTGCGGAGCTACCCTCTTTTCTACCAATGCCATATAAAATCACTTGCAAAAAATTATCCGGATTGGGCGCGAACAATGTCGAGGAAAATCCTAGCTCAGGCCGTGATAGATTCATTGATGCAGCACTATTAGAGTGACATGATGCACACGCAGCGACGTAGAGGGCGGCACCATGATCGCTGTAGAGGTTCGATACTTGTGATGACTGCGCCGTTACCTTCGCAACGATCGTGTTTATCGCCAATGCATTCTGCACAATTTTCGTCGCGCCGTTTAGATCAGAAAAATAAGTAGCCAATGCATGCACGTCTGCATCCGTTGCTTTGGCCAACCCAGTATGTACCACCTCAGCCATTGGTCCAATAGCAACCCCATGTAGTTGTGTTTTCCCGTAACGTAAATAGGCATAAATTTCCGTTTCACTCCACATCACTAATGCAGGATTTGCCGACGTCAACGCTGGAGAATACCAACCATCAATAGCTGCACCAGCATAAGAAGCATTTTTGCGCTCGCCTCCTAAACTATTACGTGGGGTGTGACACGCCGCACAATGAGCGACGCCTTCAGCTAAATAACGCCCACGATTCCATTCTTCACTTTTAGTCACATCCGGAAGCAGAGGCGTTTTGTCAAAATAAAGCCATTTCCAGACGGTCTGTAAAGCGCGAACATTCAGAGGAAAAGGGAGTGTATTTTTTGGTGATACAGATTTGATCAGCGGTCGCGTCATGAAATAGGCGTAAAGCACTGCGACATCATCGTCTTTGATATGAGCAAAATAGGTGTATGGAAAAGCAGGGAACAAGTTAGCGCCATCCTGCCGAACACCCTCATGCAGTGCACGCTTAAACGCCTCCTGCGACCATCGCCCGATGCCGGTTGCCGGATCTGGTGTGATGTTACTTGAATAGATACGCCCGAACGGGGTAACGACAGCCAAGCCTCCTGCAAATTCGCCGCCACCTTTTACCGTATGGCAAGCAGCACAATTGCCGATACCAGCAAGTATGGCACCCTTATTGATTTGCTCGACGGAAAAAGAACTTTGCTGGGCTTGCTCAACATCAGCGAGTGCCGGGTGCCATGAGAGTCCAACCACTGCGATGAGCAATAGTAGAACTAGCCCAGCGAGTCCCGTTAAGAACTTTTTCATTGAATTAACCTCTCATGAGAAATGATGGCGGTGTCTATAGTCCAAAGACTTTCGTTAACTACGTTTCAAATAATGTCTTGCGCTTTGATTCATTTTTTATAGCAACTTGACGTGGGCTTCCGACAACGACTGCGATCTCACCATTTGACATTGAAGATTCTTGATTAGCGTATGAAAAATCAAGCTCTCTCAGTAGTTTGCGTAAGAAATAAAACGAGGCGCGGAATGCGCCGAGTTCTTTCATCGTGTAGTAAAGACATACGCCCATCTGTGCGGCGGCACACAGAAACTAACAGAGACGACCATCATTTTATTTTGAGCGATAACATTACGAATCGCTGGCAATTAAGAAAAATTCTCTTCAGCGAAATGCCAATTCGCCAAATTCCAAAATGCGTCGATATATTTTGGACGTGCATTACGATAATCAATATAGTAAGCATGCTCCCATACATCACAAGTCAACAGAGGTATCGAAGCGCCAGTGATCGGCGTAGCGGCATTGCTAGTACTAATAATTTCAAGTTGCCTGTTCTCAGATTTAACTAACCATGTCCAACCAGAACCGAAATTGCTTACACATGATTTAGTGAAATCTTCCTTAAAGATCTCGAAAGAGCCCCATTTGGCAACAATTGCTTCACCCAAATTACCAATAGCTATACCGCCGCCGCTTGGTTGCAAACTGTGCCAATAGAAAGTGTGATTCCACACTTGCGCCGCATTATTAAAAATAGCCCCAGATGACGTCTTAATGATCGATTCTAATGTAGACGACTCAAATTCCGTGTTTTTTATTAGCGCATTCAAATTATCAACGTAAGCCTTGTGATGTTTGCCGTAGTGATAATCCAAGGTTTCTCTTGAGATATGCGGTTCTAGCGCAGAAAGCGGATACGGTAGCGGTGGTAAAATATGTTCCATTGCAATTCCTTTTGATCGTTGTCCTACATCATTGTTAACTACCTCTTCAACACCCCGTTCGCTATGCATAGTTGTATTTGCCGTTTTATTAAACAGCGCCAAATAGAGTCCCAACAATTGAGGTGACAGCCAATGCCAACGCACTCCACAGCGTTACACGCAACACGCTAGGGAAAATTTTTGCAGCACCTGCGCTCGCGGCCAAGCCCCCAAGAATTGCAAGCGATACCAATGCAACGGACACAACGCTCCCGATTAGCCACGTTTCTGGCACGAATGCAGTAACAGCAAGCGGAAGTGCGGCACCAACCGAAAAACTACAGGCCGACGCCAGCGCCGCTTGCAATGGATGGGCAATGGACAACTCTGAAATACCTAATTCATCCCGAGCATGCGCACCCAATGCGTCATGAGCCATCAACTTGTCTGCGACTTGCTTTGCCAAAGGATAGTCAAGACCACGATGCATGTAGATCGCAGTCAACTCCTGGTGTTCTCCTTGAGTATCTGCTTTTAGTTCAACGGTTTCTTCCGCCAATGCCGCTTGCTCTGTGTCTGCTTGCGAAGACACAGATACGTATTCGCCACTCGCCATCGACATCGCACCAGAAACCAAACCTGCTACGCCAGTCAGTAAAATATTGCCATGAGAGACATGCGCCGATGCAACGCCGACGACAAGGCTTGCTGTCGACACGATCCCATCGTTTGCACCTAGTACCGCCGCACGTAACCAACCTATAGACTTTATGCGGTGCTTCTCAAGAGGCCGAAAGGTCATTGCACCTATTCCAATCTGAATATATTCAACTCACGGATGAACAAACCGACGTATATGGGAATGTGGAAATTAATTTGTTCCGTTTTAACTTACCCCATCCACCATCTTATTGACATTAGCTGAATTCAGTTTTACATCCGGTGCGCTAGCACACAGACATGTTCAATTTAATTATTCGGTTTGATATCTGTTTGCCTTAGACGACAGACAGGAAGGATTAAAAATATGAATGCATATCGTCAGCACGTATCAGGATTTTTTTCGCACGCCGAGGAGTCCCAACATGCATGAACCATGTTAGCCTGGGGAGCCAGTCTTGGTGCTTTGATAGGAACAACAGTCAGCAGCGTGACGAATGCAAAACACAAAAAAGGAAGCTTCGCGACATGGAAAAAATTCTAAGCATTCCTGAAAATACATTGGCCGTCCCGCTCAGAAACTTTTTCTTCTTCCGCATCTTTTACAGAATATTTTGACGGCGGTTAACAGGCCTACTTAACAGATAACTACTTTCTCTCTGGAGAAAGATGGACAAATAATGGACACTACCAAATTTTGAATAAAAAAAAGGAGTCGCAAACTAATGCAACTCCTTGATCTTATTACTGAATTCTGGTGGGCCTCCCGTGAGTCGAACACGGTACCAACGGATTATGAGTCCGCTGCTCTAACCAACATGAGCTAGAGGCCCATTTTTTTCTTAATGTTTTGCCATGATATTTTTAGTTTTATCTGTTCGAAAAATACTAAGCATTTTCAATACAAAACATTTGCTACTGCTAATCATTTACACCGCAAAAACGGCACAAAAAGACGCATTGGCGCTGAAAAAAGCAACGCCAATTATACAACATTAATTCCCTTCGAGGAAGCTCTTGAGCTTGTCGGAGCGAGATGGATGACGCAATTTGCGCAGTGCTTTTGCCTCTATTTGGCGGATACGTTCACGTGTTACATCGAACTGCTTACCGACTTCTTCCAAGGTGTGATCTGTCGACATTTCGACACCAAAACGCATGCGCAGCACTTTGGCTTCGCGTGGTGTCAGAGAATCCAACACGTCTTTAACGACGTTGCGCATGGACGCATGCAGGGCGGCGTCGGCAGGTGCCAGTGTGTGATTGTCTTCGATAAAATCACCGAGATGAGAATCATCATCGTCACCGATTGGTGTTTCCATGGAAATCGGTTCTTTCGCGATTTTCATGATCTTGCGGATTTTATCTTCTGGCATTTCCATCTTGATGGCCAGCGTTGCCGGATCTGGTTCTACACCAGTTTCTTGCAGAATCTGGCGAGAGATACGATTCATTTTATTGATCGTTTCTATCATGTGCACCGGAATACGGATGGTACGGGCCTGATCAGCGATGGAGCGGGTGATCGCCTGACGAATCCACCATGTTGCGTAGGTAGAGAATTTATAACCGCGACGATATTCAAATTTATCGACGGCTTTCATCAAACCGATATTACCTTCCTGAATCAGATCCAAGAATTGCAAACCGCGGTTGGTATATTTTTTTGCGATAGAAATAACCAGACGTAAGTTAGCCTCGGTCATTTCGCGCTTTGCTTTACGTGCTTTCATTTCACCAGCAGACATGCGCTTATTGATATTGCGCAGATCTGGCAATGGCAATACGACGCGCACTTGCAGGTCGATCAGTTTTTGTTGCAGTTGCTGCACCGCTGGCACGTTACGTCCCAATATAGCGCTGTAGGAATGACCGGAGTTAACTTCGCCTTCTACCCACTTCAGATTCGTTTCGTTACCTGGGAACACTTTGATGAAGTGAGAGCGGGGCATACCACAACGATTCACAGCCACTTCGAGAATTTGTTTTTCGATATGGCGTACTTCGTCAACCTGACCACGCAGGGTGTCGCACAATTTCTCAACGACTTTGGCTGTGAAGCGAATACCGAGCAACTCGTTAGAGATGGCTTCTTGTGCTTTGACGTAAGACTTGGAGTTATAGCCTTCTTTTTCGTAAGACTTGCGCATCTTATCGAAATTGGTGGAGATGATTTCAAACTTCGCCAGGGCGTCGCGCTTCATCTGCTCTAACTGTTCAGCGGAAATCGCGGCGGCACCAGCGGCACCACCATCGTCGTCCTCTTCTTCTTCGTCTTCTTCCTCTTCTTCGTCTTCTTCCTCTTCCTCAACTACGGCGACAACGACGACAGGTGCTGGTTCATCGGTCGCGTTAGGATCGACCAGACCATCGACGATTTCATCAATCTTCATTTCGTCGGCAGCGATTTTTTCTGCTGCAGCAAGAATTTCGGCGATCGTTGTCGGGCACGCAGAGATTGCCTGAATCATGTCTTTCAGGCCTTCTTCGATCTTCTTGGCAATAACGATCTCGCCCTCGCGTGTCAGCAACTCAACTGAACCCATTTCACGCATATACATACGGACAGGGTCAGTGGTACGGCCAAAATCAGAATCGACGGTGGAGAGTGCAGCTTCAGCGGCAGCTTCGACCTCATCATCGTCAGTGGTGACGGTGACGACGTTATCGGACAGCAAGAGCGTTTCTGCGTCTGGTGCCTGCTCGTAGACTGCTACGCCCATGTCATTGAACGTGCCGATAATGCCTTCGATGGCTTCTGGGTCGACGACGTTTTCTGGCAAGTGATCGTTGATCTCAGCGAAAGTCAGGTAGCCGCGATCCTTACCGAGTTTAATCAGTGTTTTGAGCTTTTGGCGACGACGTTCGAGTTCTTCTTCTGTCGCTTCTGGATCGGAGGAGAATGCGTCTTTGAGCAAGGCTTTTTCTTTGGCTTTGCGGTCTTTTGCTTTGGCTTTATCAATTGCCTTCATCTCAGCGCGTTCTACCGCGTTCAATGCTGCGATTTCTTCATTTTCTGGCTGATATTCTTTTGGTTTGCGTCCGCGACGTCCGGGCACTTTAACGCCTGGCAAAACATAACCGGACGTATCAATCGCGGCCAACACCGCAGCATCGGTCGTCTGTGAGACGGTCGGTGCAGATCCAGTCTTAATTTCCTGAACTTCAGGAGCAGCTTTCGCTGATTTCTTGGTAGGCTTAGTCACTGTCTTTGAATCGGTTTTGTTAGTTGTCACGGAAGCTTTCGATGTTGCGGATACCGCTGGATCTGGCTGTAGCGATTCAGTCACGTCTCGCGCTTGCTTACCAGCAATCTGATGAGTTGCGACTTCCGCAAGTTTCTCATCACTTTTTGTGGCTCGGGTTGACGCTTTCACCGCGCCCTCTGCCGTTTTCTTTACTTGCACTTTTTTGCTCGAAATAGGCGCGGTTACCTCTGCGACTATTTTGGCAGTGCGCTTGTCTGCTGCGGCCTTATTGGCGGCAACCGCATTGGAACTTGTCGTTGATGCTGCCTTGGTTGTTGCTTTGGTTGTTGCTTTGGATGCTACTTTGGTTACGACCTTAGCCGCCACCTTGGTTGGAGCCGGAATCTCAACGGCTACATTCACTTTAGGCGCTTTAACACCTTTCGCAACTTCTTTTTTGCTGGCGGCTTTTACTGCCGCCGAGCCGGATTTAGCCGTTGCTTTTACGGGCGCTGTCTTTTTATCGGCGGCTTTGGTAGCAGGCTGACTGGCGGCCTTAGATTGCGCTTTAACGTCGACACTTGTTGCTTTGGCTACTGCTGTCTTACTGACTGTCTTTGCTGCAGGGGCGGTGCTTGCATTTTTAGACGTCGTTGTTGCAGTTTTTTTAACTGTCGCAGACGTCAGTGTTTTCGCGGGTTTCTTCATTGCGCTAGCCATTGAATCAAACCATCCGGAACTGAGGAAGTCGCCTGCCTGTACTAGGTACAAATTGTACAAAAAGAAATGCCTCGCTGCCGGTTAAATTGACCTGCTTGCAGAACATCTCTGTTTTTGTTTCAGACTTCCCGAGACTCAGCGCCAGTGTTTTGGGTTACTCGGAGGAGCATTACGCTCACCTAAACAACACATTTCGTCGCAACTAGACACATTTGCGCGAAATGAAACAACCTAAGACCTTGAATCGTAAGCCTTTAATTATAGCATGCGGTCAAACATTTCTCTAGCCCAAAGCTAGACAAACGACAACTAAACTGATAAAAAATTAGGCAATTTTCTTACAAAGCGCTCTTGAAATTTTCATGTAGCGCCACCATTTCGAGTGCGAAATAAAGCGGAAAGTGATTAAAAGAATATCGATATTTCCTGATAGCATTAACCCATTCGATGGCAATTTGATGCTAAAAAAAACCAACAAGCTAGCGAATCCCTGCTTCAGTCACCGCCTGCTGACGTAAAGCGTCTTGCAGTTGCATGATTTCTCTCCAGCGCGCCTTATCTTCATCGGTACGCAAGCCCGACGCCACCAATCGCTCTGCTTCACTCTTGAGCGCCTGCGAACGGATTTGACGGATTGCACCGACCAACTCTAATCGCACCAAATCTGGATCAGTATCGGTTTGCTCCGCCACTTCAGCAATCAACCCATCATAATCCTGACTGACGGCCCTGAGTTGCTCGGCGAGCGCTGCAAACTGTGCGCCCTCACCCATACTTTGCGCAACGGCGACTAACTGCTTGAGCATCGCAGCACCATCAGGCGCTAACAACGCCGACTCAGACAAAGTAGCCTCATCGAGCATCGCAGACAATGCGGGATACGCGACCAGAATGCGCATAATCTGAAGCTCAAGTCCAATTGGCGCACTGCGCTTAGAACGCGGCGGCGCTAATTTAACTCGCGCCACGGGCTGCGACAATTCAAATAAAGCCTCAATTTCAGCCGGTGTCGTCTGCGTTATCTGCGCTAGATTTCTGACGATCTGCAATCGCAATCCAGAAGGCTGCATTGCCTGCAGCAAGGGCTTGGCATCAAACTGGGTTCGCGCGCGCCCCTCCGCAGAGCTCAGATCGTTATCACCAACCATTTCGCGCATAAAAAACTGCGACAAGGGCATGGCATCATGCACTTGCTGATCAAATGCTTCGGCACCGAATTCGCGAATAAAACTGTCGGGGTCATGCTCCGTTGGTAAGAACAAAAATTTGATGAATTTATCATCGTTTGCGTGCGGCAAACACGCGTCTAATGCGCGACGCGCAGCGCGCCGGCCTGCGCTATCGCCGTCAAAACTAAACACTACATGGTCTGTCTGACGCAATAGCTTTTGTACGTGGGTAGGCGTACAAGCGGTACCCAACGTCGCCACTGCTTGCGGAAACCCCATCTGTGCCAGCGCGACCACGTCCATATAGCCCTCGGTAACCAGCACATAGCCAGCCTCGCGAATTGACTGCCGTGCTTCAAATAAACCGTAGAGCTCATAGCCCTTCTGAAACAACGGTGTCTCTGGCGAATTTAGATATTTAGGCTCGCCTTGCTCCATAATCCGCCCACCAAAACCAATGATTTGGCCTTTGGTATTACGAATCGGGAACATCACACGATCTCTGAAACGATCGTAACGCTTACGACCACCGCCTTCTTCTTCGCTTTTATCAATCACGAGACCAGCCTCAACCAGCTCCGGTGCTTGATAGTCCGAAAACACGGACCGCAATCCATCCCACGCGTCCGGCGCAAAACCGAGCCCGAAGCGAGCGGCGATTTCCCCGGTCAGACCGCGTTTTTTGAGGTAGGCGATCGCCTGTGGTGCGCCACGTAATTGCTGCTTGTAGTAATCACCCGCCTTCGTCATCACCTCGGACAACGCCAGGCTTTTAGCGGTTACTTCAGCGCGTTGAGCTGGCAACATCCGGTCTTCTTCAGGAACGATCATGCCGTTGCTTTGCGCCAAATCGCGGATCGCATCAACATAACTGAGGCCAGAATACTCCATCAAAAAGCCAATGGAACTGCCGTGCGCGCCGCACCCAAAGCAATGATAAAACTGCTTGGTCGGGCTCACCGTGAAACTCGGGGATTTTTCGTTATGAAAGGGACACAAACCCATGTAGTTTGCGCCACCTTTTTTGAGTTGGACGTATTTACCCACCACGTCAACGATGTCAACGCGGGCGAGCAAATCCTGAATAAAACTTTGCGGTATCAACTCTGGCTACCAGCCTTGCGGCTTGTGCAAAATGTCATCGACACACTGAGATCAGCGACATCAATGAAATCAGCGCGTCAGTGCTGCTTTAACCAGACCAGACACTTTACCCATGTCAGCACGGCCAGCTAATTTAGCTTTGAGAACATCGATGACTTTGCGCATATCTTGTGGACCTGCGGCGCCAGTTTCAGCAACGGCCGCAGCCACGGCTGCCTGCACTTCTTCGTCAGACAATGCAGCTGGCATGTAAGCCGACAAGACTTCCAGCTCAGCTTTTTCGATATCTGCCAGATCTTGACGACCACCTGCTTCAAATTGCTGAATCGAATCTTTACGTTGCTTGATCATTTTTTCAATGATCGCCAGGACCATACCATCATCCAGTTCTACGCGTTCGTCAACTTCTTTTTGCTTCATCGCCGCAGTCAACAAACGGATGGTACCCAGTTTACCGGCTTCTTTAGCACGCATTGCTGCTTTCATATCGTCGGTGATTTGGTCTTTTAAACTCATGAACTACCCCAGGAAACTGAATCAGATAAAAACAACAAAACCCGCTGCGGCTGACCGGAGCGGGCATGCAAAACCTAAATGATACTACCCTGCATCGCACCTGGCATTGCCAGATACAACGTCAGAATTAATACATTTTCTTAGGCAATTGCTGACTACGAATGCGTTTGTAGTGACGCTTAACAGCTGCTGCCAGCTTACGTTTGCGTTCTGCAGTTGGCTTCTCGTAGAACTCGCGAGCGCGCAATTCGGTCAACAGACCGGTCTTTTCGATAGTGCGCTTGAAGCGGCGCATGGCGACTTCGAACGGCTCGTTTTCTTTAAGGCGAATTGTGGTCATGTAAGTTCAAACCATTGAAAGATTATAGGAAGACAGAGATAGTAACAGGATTTTCGATTTATGGGAAGGAATCTGATTAAATCTTACGCAAAAACTTTAATCGATCTTAGCAATCAAACCAGAAAGTCAACACTTCTTGCCTGCATTTTGAAATTGAGGAGGGGAGTATCAGGCAAAACATACGATTTGTCCATACAAAATAGAAATATTAAAAATATACTCCCCACTAGTATAAAAAATAACTTTCCACCCGATATTAATTTGACATCGATAAAGCGACTGCTGTGTTTTTACAACGCTAGGCCAGCCGCCGTGCCAGACGCCCATGCCCACTGAAAATTAAAACCACCTAACCAGCCAGTCACATCCACTGACTCACCGATAAAATACAAACCAGGCACCTTCGTTACCATCATGCTCTGCTGTGATAAAGTACGGGTGTCAACACCACCGCGGGTAACTTCCGCTTTACGGTAGCCTTCGGAGCCATTCGGCACCAATTCCCAGCGATTCAGCTTCTCCCCGAGCAAACGCAAGCGCTTATCAGGCATATCCGCTATCTTCAGATCACCGTCAAAACCATGCGCAGCGAAGAGCCCATCAACCAGCCGCGCTGGTAAAAACTGCGCCATATAATTAGACAAATTCTTTTTGGTCGCCGTTTTTGCCTGAATCAACTCTTCAGCAACATCGACTTCTGGCATTAAATTAATACGAATCGGTGTGCCCGGTTGCCAGTAACTGGAAATCTGCAGTACACCAGGCCCGGACAATCCTTTATGCGTGAACAGTAAATCTTCACGGAATGTCGTCCTCGATTTTTTATCGCCTGTCTCAATATCCACTTCAAGAGAAATACCGGACAAGGGAACAAATGGTTCCCAGGATGTCGCATCAAACGTCAGCGGGACCAAGGCGGGGCGCGGCTCAATGATCTTAATGCCAAACTGACGGGCGATTTTGTGCGCAAAATCAGTCGCGCCGATCTTAGGTATCGACAAGCCACCAGTTGCAATGACGACGCTGTCCACAGAAATCTCGCCTGTTGAGGTTTTCAGCAAAAAGCCTCCCTCTTCGATGGCACTGACATCGTCTACCGCACAGGGCATGCGCCAGTGCACCTTACCTGCATCGCATTCTGCTTTTAACATGCGGATAATATCTTCCGCGCTATCGTCACAAAACAGTTGACCCTTGTGCTTTTCGTGCCATGCGATCCCGTGACGCTTCATGAGGGACAAAAAGTCCTGGGGCGTGTAGCGCGAAAGTGCACTTTTACAAAAGTGTGGATTCTCAGATAAAAAATTGACGGGGCTCGCATATAAGTTAGTGAAGTTGCAGCGCCCGCCACCAGATATCCGGATTTTTTCAGCCAAGCGACTCGCATGATCAATTAACACCACGCGTTTGCCACGCTGTCCGGCAACTGCTGCACACATCATTCCCGCAGCACCCGCCCCGATCACCGCGACATCAAATTGTTTACTCATGGCATGGCCCTCATCAAAATCAGGCGGAGATTGTAGCGGATTAGGTCGCCCGTCGCGGTCTAAATCAAGCAAATCATTCAAATCACATACTGATAATGCAGCGCTTCCATTTTATGCATCACCACAAAAGTGCCGATTGCACCAAATATAAGCATGAAATTCTCATATGATTAGAACGACAACGCTGTTAGAAAAACACAACATTTCTGTTACAAAAAGCCATAAATTGAAATCAATATAAAAGAAATTATTGACTTGTTTTACGCAAAAAGAGATAACTTAACAAAGATTGCGCAAACGATTGCGCAATCTGATGTAAAAAAGCAAATTGTTATCTTTGCCCCCTCAAGGATAAATATTTTTGCACTAAAAAGATCCTCTATTTGGACAAACCTCACCTTTGGGATTAATTTCATGCGCAACTATTCTTCAAAGCAGCTATGGCAAGGTGCAACACGCACCTTGATCGCTGTCGCAGTAAGCACTGCATTTCCAATGCACGCAGCAATGGCTCAAGAAGCGAAGCCAGAAGCTTCGAATAAAGATGGTACAAAACTGGAAACAGTCATCGTTACCGCTAACCGCCGCGCAGAGAACATCAAAGAAGTACCGATGTCTATTTCTGCAATTAAAGGGGAAGCCCTTGATACGTACGGTGCTAGCGGTCAGGATATTCGCTTCTTATCCGCACGCGTTCCTAGTCTGAACATTGAGTCTGATTTCGGTCGCACTTTCCCACGCTTTTATATCCGCGGTCTGGGCAATACCGATTTCGACTTAAACGCGTCACAACCAGTTGGTTTGATTTATGACGATATCGTTCAGGAAAGCCCGATTTTGAAAGGCTTCCCTGTATTTGACGTTGATCAGGTTGAAGTTTTGCGCGGCCCACAAGGCACATTGTTCGGTCGTAACTCCCCAGCTGGCGTGATTAAATTTGAGTCCGCAAAGCCAACACGCAACTTTGAAGGTTATGGCAGCTTGGGTTATGGTAACTACGGCGCAGTCAATCTAGAAGGTGCTGTTAACGTGCCATTGAACCAGGATTGGGCAATGCGCTTCTCCGGTCAGTCACAAAGCCGCGATGATCGCGTCACTAACCCATTGAGCACTGGTACAAAGACGCTTGAAGGCTATCATGACAACGCGGCGCGTCTGCAGTTGTTGTACAAAAATGGTGATTTCAGCGCGCTGTTCAATTTGCATGGCCGCGACATGGCAGGCAACGCAACATTGTTCCGCGCTAACATCATTCAAAAGGGTACCAACAATCTGGTACCAGGATTTGACTACGGTTCTTATCCAACGGATGGTCTGAACAAACAGACATTGACTTCCGAAGGCGCGAATGCACGTCTGCGTTGGGATCTGACTGGATTAACTGTCTATTCCATTACTGGTTACGACAAAGCGAAGTTCTACAGCCGTGCTGACGTTGACGGTGGCTACGGTGCATCATTCGCGCCAACAATGGGACCTGGTTTTATTCCATTCCCATCTGAGACAGCGGATGGCCTGCCATACCTGCGCCAGATCACTCAGGAAGTTCGCGTTCAATCCAACACCAGCGATCCACTGCAATGGATCACAGGCCTGTACTACTTCAACGAAAAAATCCAGGTTGATAGTTTTGACTACAACTCCCTGGCAGGCAACGTGCAAGATGGTTACGCTGTTCAGCATCAGAAATCAACATCCTATGCGGCATTTGGTTCCGTCAACTACGCTGTCAACGATCAGTTTAAAGTCCGTGCAGGCGTACGCTATACCAAAGACAGCAAAGACTTTGATGCACAGCGTCAATGGACTCCTGGCAAGCCAATCAGCGCAGGTGGCACACCTGTCCTGACAGCGAATCCAAGTGCAAGTAACGTTACTTGGGATTTGAGCGGTAGCTATGCATTAGACAAGACCACTAACTTGTTTGCGCGTGTAGCAACTGGCTACCGCGCACCAAGTGTGCAAGGTCGTGTCCTGTTTGGTGACAGCATCTCTGTTGCACAGTCTGAAAAGAACTTGTCTTTTGAAGCTGGTATCAAAAAAGACATTCTTGATAACACTGCACACATTGATTTCACTGTATTCCAATACACAGCAAAAGATCTGCAATTGACAGCAGGTAGTGGCGCCGTGAATCAAAACAAACTGGTCAATGCAGACAAAGCAACTGGCCAAGGTTTTGAGCTCGATTTACGTGCCAATCTGAGCCGCAACTGGAAAGCAACGATCGGTGTCAGCTATAACGATACTGAAATCAAGGATCCTAACCTCTTCGTGGCTGCTTGCGGCAATGGTTGTACCGTTACAAATCCCGCTGGCCCATTCAAGGGCACAGCAGCGATCAACGGTAACCCACTGCCACGCGCACCTAAATGGGTTGGTAACTTCAACTTGAAATACACAACACAAGTTGGCGAAGGCACACTGTACGCTGTCACCGACTGGGCATACAAAGATACTTACAACATGTTCTTGTATGAAGCAGCAGAATACAAAGCAAAATCTTCGTTAGAAGGTGGCCTGCGTGTTGGTTATCAATGGGCTGATGGTAAATACGAACTGGCTGCGTATGGTCGTAATATCACCAACAGACAGCAAGTTGTTGCAGCCATTGACTTCGATAACCTGACAGGTATTCTGAACGAACCACGTAGCTACGGCATTCAGTTCAAAGCCAACTTCTGATTCTGCGTTACCGATAATCAGTTAGTCAGCTCTTAAAATAAAACGCGCCAGATATAAATCTGGCGCGTTTTTTATTTGAGTAACAGTATGATTGGTCGCGGTACACCAATGTTGATTCAGATTCAGATTCAGATCTTCATCTGCCGATGCTCACCAGCTAAATTCAAGATGCCAGTGATACGCCATTGAATAAAATTACAGCACCCGCATCTGAATTTTCTGCGTTATATCGACACATAGCTGCACCTGTCGTGCGATATTGGCTGGAACAGGAATGTCTTCGTCGAGTACCGAGGTAATCCAGCTTGCCGTCGTTTGGGCATCCAGAGCATCAGGTGCTTCAGGCGTACCACCGATCAGATTATCTTGTGTATCGACTAGCGTTTCACACTGGCCAGCATGCAGCCAGTCAATCCGCTGCGCTCGGCCGATATTGGCAACAGTTTCCCCTTCTGTTCCCCGCATCAAAAATACATCACCCGCCTGGGTATCTGCAAAGGTCATAAAAAATTGCTGCAACATATGCAAATATTCGGGGTGTGTATAGGATGTCAAACGCAAGGCTGGTGTCGTGAACGGCTGAATGATTTTTACTAAGGTATGCGTAGAATTTCTCACACCTAATACTCGCCGCAGATTCAACAAACCAGACATCGCTGGCGACAAAGACTCAATTGCAACGAAGGCTGGCTGCTTTGCAGCTAACTGCGCGTTGACCTGTTCTGTCGTCGTCAACAACGGAATATCTAATGCAGCAAAAATCTCTGCAGTCGTCACGCGTCCGGCATCCTGCGTAACGCCGTGCACCAGCACCGGCACACCGCGACGGGCGAGCAATAAAGCCAACAAAGGAGTGAGGTTAGCTTTTTTACGGGCTCCGTTGTAACTAGGAATAATCACTGGCGCATAGTCGGCCGTTGCCGGCGCGGTCAAAGGTAAAATAAACGCCTTTGCCGCATCTAGAAAACCAGCAATCTCGTCAATCGATTCGCCCTTAATCCGCATCGACAGCAAAATCCCGCCCAGCTCGAGATCAGATACCTGCCCCGCCAGCATTGCCTGGTAAAGGGCTTTCGCATCTTCACGGGTCATACTCCGTGCGCCATCTTTGCCGCGGCCAATTTCTTTAATAAAACGTGCTGCCGGAAATGGCGGCAAACCAGTTACAGATTGATGTGTCATCGTTATTTATCCAGCAGTGCCAGCACTGCATGCCATTCTTGTGGGGTCACCGGAGTAATCGATAAACGACTACCTTTTTGCAGCACCAGCATCGTTGATAACTCAGGGGAGTTGCGCATTTCTGTCAGGCTCAATAACGTGGTTTTACGCAGCGCCTTGACATCGACCATCATCCAGCGCGGTATCTCTGGCGTCGATTTTGGATCGAAATAATGGCTCTTGGAATCAAACTGTGTGTGATCTGGATAAGCAGTTGACGCTACTTCAGCAATACCGGCGATACCTGGCTCGGCACAACTGGAATGATAAAACAGTACGCCGTCGCCAATTCGCATCTGGTCCCGCATAAAATTGCGCGCCTGATAATTCCGGACACCAAACCAAGGCACGGCCGACTCGTCCATTGCGTCATCGATACTCATTTCTTCCGGCTCGGACTTCATTAACCAATAAGCCATCGCAATTTACTCACAAGAAAAAAGGAAATTGTCGCATATTTGTGCGCAGCTCAGCAGCAACGATCCGACTAACACTCTGCAGCAGAAAAAATGGCGAAAAAAAACGGCTGTCATGGTTGACAGCCGTTCAGAATAAGTCCCCACCGATGCCGCTATGCCGGCATCCTGAACCTAAGCGGTTCAAGTTGGCCACGGTCAGTTCAATTTCGGGTTCATCGGACTAGCGACGCTCACGCCCATCGAACAATATTCCACAGCCTATGCACATAAATGGTTCAAGGAATATATGGCATTGGCGAACACGGCAGGGAATTGAAGTTTACTCTTAAATTGAGATTTTATGTCATTGTTTTTGATTAAATTAAACAATGACCCTGAATTCAAAATAGGTTTTCTTGTGGTGTCAGCGCTTGATCCATGACTTCATGCATCTGCGTCATCTTTTGTTTTACCTCGGAGATCGACATGCCAGAGAGCGGACCTTCCGGTGATTTCGTTGCCAATAATTCTGTCGTCATGCCAAGCGCTGCCATCACCGCAATCCGGTCTGTCCCTTTGACCTTAGATGAATCACGTAAAGCCGACATTTTCGCATCAAGGTAAGCCGCCGCTTCGCGCAGCGCACGATCCTCACCATCTCTACAAGCGAGTTTGTAACTCTGCCCCATGATTGTGACATCGACCTGGATCACTTTCTTATCAGTCATGCTGCTTCCTCATCAGTAGCGATTTCTGCGGGCAACTGCATCAATAATGCGGTTACCCGGGTATGCGCTTGTTGCATGCGCTGTTGCATCTCTTGATTCTGTAAAGTCAACAACGCCACTTCGTTGCGTAACCCCGCATTCTCAGTACGCAAGGCGTGGGCAAGCTCAGCGAGCTTAGCAACTTTTTCAGCGAGTAATTCAAAATCGGAGATCATCATAGTTAGTTTTGGAGCACAACAAATCTGGGTTCTTATTATACGAGTAAATTTTCTGTCAACACAGAACTTGCGAAAAGGATGCACTGAAAAATAGGCATCGACTTCAATTTTGACAAAAAATTAGCCTGATTTGAATGAAATTATGAAAAAACATAAAAAACATCCATAAAAAAACACCATTTTTGTAAGCAAAAAAATATTTTATGTGACGAAGCGCACAAAATGCGTTGAAGGATCACACTTTTTTTAAAAATAGGTTATTATTTGGCGCATAGCTAACCACGCTAGACTCTTCGTTGGCATCTCTCCGGTATATATAAATGCCATTGAATTTACGCCAATCGCCTCAAGATTCAACACTGAATGCGGCGAGTTCCGATTTCTGACCGATATTCTGTGGCGCTGTTACCCCTTAATTTTTCCCTCTCGATGAGGATTCCATGAGCGAAAACATCAAATATGTAAGCGATGCTTCTTTTGAAGCAGACGTATTAAAATCCGACAAACCAGTTCTGGTGGACTTCTGGGCTGAATGGTGTGGTCCTTGCAAAATGATCGCCCCAATTCTGGAAGAAGTAGCAAAAGAATACGACGGCAAAATCGTTGTTGCAAAAATGGACGTCGACGCTAACCAGGCAGTGCCTGCACAGTTCGGCATCCGTGGCATCCCAACGCTGATCTTGTTTAAAAATGGCGCTGTTGCCGCACAAAAAGTTGGCGCATTGGCAAAAGGTCAATTGACATCTTTCATTGACGCCAATATTTAAGGTATCATTCGGTACTGCACCAGATCGACATTCAATTGATGTCTACGTAAATTGAAAAAAATTCCGGTGCGGTACGTTGATCTTAAATGATCGCAAATGGTAGCTGAAAATAGCAACGAAAAATAAGAGCTTGTTTTAATGGTCATTTGACCGCAAAATACAAATAACTATTCTGTTTATTCTGTAGTTCCTCCGTTCACTCCCCCACCCCATACTCCCATCCCGGGACACTCACCATGCATCTATCTGAATTAAAAGCCCTACACGTATCCGCATTGCTGGAAATGGCTGTAGGACTCGATATTGACAACGCAGCACGTATGCGCAAACAAGAATTGATGTTCGCGATTCTTAAAAAACGTGCAAAATCTGGCGAACAAATTTTTGGCGATGGCGCTCTCGAAGTCCTGCCTGATGGCTTTGGTTTTCTCCGCTCTCCAGACGCCAGCTATATGGCATCCACGGATGACATATATATTTCCCCATCCCAGATCCGCCGTTTCAATTTGCATACAGGTGATTCGATCGAGGGTGAAGTACGTACACCAAAAGATGGAGAACGTTATTTCGCGCTAGTGAAGGTGGACAAGGTTAACGGAGAATCTCCAGAGGCGTCTAAACACCGCATTCTGTTTGAGAACTTAACACCATTGCATCCGAACAAAGTATTGACGCTCGAACGCGAAATGCGCGGCGAAGAAAATACCACAGGTCGTATCATCGACATGATTGCACCGATTGGCCGTGGTCAGCGTGGCTTGCTAGTGGCGTCACCAAAATCCGGTAAATCCGTGATGTTGCAACACGTCGCTCACGCGATCACGACTAACCATCCTGATGTGACATTGATCGTTTTGCTGATCGATGAACGTCCGGAAGAGGTGACAGAAATGCAGCGCTCTGTGCGCGGTGAAGTCGTCGCTTCCACGTTTGATGAACCAGCAACGCGTCACGTACAAGTCGCTGAAATGGTGCTGGAAAAAGCCAAACGTCTGGTCGAAATGAAAAAAGACGTCGTCATCCTGCTCGATTCGATTACCCGTTTGGCACGTGCTTACAATACCGTCATCCCGGCTTCTGGCAAAGTATTGACCGGTGGTGTTGATGCCAATGCATTGCAACGTCCAAAGCGTTTCTTCGGTGCAGCACGTAACGTCGAAGAAGGTGGTTCTCTGACCATTATCGCGACAGCACTGATCGAAACCGGCAGCCGTATGGATGACGTGATCTACGAAGAATTCAAAGGTACAGGTAACATGGAAGTTCACCTGGAACGCCGTCTTGCCGAGAAACGTGTCTATCCGGCAATCAACCTCAATAAATCCGGTACTCGTCGAGAAGAGTTGCTGATCAAACCAGATCAATTGCAAAAAATCTGGATTTTGCGCAAGTTGCTGTACTCGATGGACGAGATCGAAGCGATGGAATTCATTCAGGACAAAATGAAGGCAACCAAAAACAATGCAGAGTTCTTTGAAATGATGCGTCGTGGTGGTTAATTTCGCTCAATAATTTGAGTAGAAAAAATCCTTCATAAAAAAAGCCGATACCCAAAAGTATCGGCTTTTTTATTTTAACCAGTCAGCAATACCGGCATTTATTTTGTAGTAATAATCTGGCTTGCATCCCAGCCGCCGCCAACAGCCTTATACAAGCTCACCACTGCACTCAGATGCGCGCGCTGAGTGTCAATCAGCGTGACTTGCCCTTGCCACAGATCTCGCTGTGCGTTGAGTACTTCGAGGTAGCTACTATAGCCGTTTTTGTAGCGTAACTCGGCTAAGCGCAACGAGTCTTTCAATGCAGCGACGCGACGTTGTCCAGAGATGTAAATCTGTTCATCGGCTGCAACGTTACTCAATGAATCGTGCACATCCTTAAATGCGCCCTGCACTGTTTGTACATACTGCGCCAGCGCCTGGGTTTTGCGTGCTTCGGCACCTGAAACCACAGCACCAATCGCACCAGCACGGAAAATAGGCTGGGTCAGATTGGCGCCGATGTTCCATAGCATCGATGCTGGATTAATCAGGTCTTTTAACCCTTGCGACTCGTATCCGACGCCGCTACTCAGTTTCAGACTTGGAAAGTACTGCGCTTTTGCCTGGCCAATGTCAGCATTCGCAGCAATCAGAGACTGCTCCGCCATAACAATATCAGGTCGACGCGCTAATAAGTCCGAGCGCAGATCAGCAGGAACGGTAAGTTGCCCATACAAGCCATCTATATTCTTGCCACGGGCAATCACCGGAGCGGCGACCGCTGCTGGTGAGCGCCCTAACAATACCGCTAACGCAGATTCCGTGTTGGCAACAGATTGCTTGGCTTGTGCCAAACTGATCTCTGCTGCTGCCTCTTCAGAATCAGCAACGTGCAAATCAATTTCACCAATGGTGCCTGAAGCATACAGTTTTTGCTGTAAGCGCAGATTTTCATGACGCGTTTTTAAGGTCACTTCTGCCAGTGCCAACTGCGCATCACTGGCACGCAGCGTAAAATAGCTCTGCGCCAGCGAGCTATATAAGCTTGTCAGCACCACACCCTGATTCGCCTCCTGCGCAAGTAATCGTGCACGAGCAGCTTCATCCGCCCGCGCCAGCTTACCCCACAGGTCAAACTCATAGGACGCACTTAGACCAAGTTTGTAGTCGCGGCTCACAGGTTCTGCGCCGGCTCCCAGTAGCCCAGCATTCTGACTAGTGCGCAATTTGGTTGGCGTGATGTTAGCATCGACAGTCGGATAGCGATTCGAATTCGTCCCTGCTGCCAGTGCACGAGCTTCTTCTACACGACCTGCAGCCAGCAATAAATCCTGGTTATTAAAGTGCGCTTCTTCCAGCAGAGCGTTCAACACTGGGTCATTAAACCCTTTCCACCATGCCATATAGTCGACGGCGCTGCTTTTACCTTGTGTCGCGGGAATGACTAAAGCCGTCGGCACGTCCAGTGATGGACGCTTGTATTCTGGGCCGACTGATGCACAGCCGGCCAAGGCTAGGCTTGCTGCCATCGCGGTTAATAAAAATTTTGGATGTAACATCATTATTCCTTTGCCTTTACGTCTGCATTTGCGCCTGTATTTGCACCTAAGTCAGCTACTAGATGGTGGTTTTTTACAGGATGAGCAAAATCCGCTTCCGTTGTATTGAGGCGTTTGTCATTAATCAGTTTGAAAAATAACGGTACAAAGAAAATCGCCAAGAAAGTCGCCGCTAACATGCCGCCTAAAACGCCCGTCCCCAGCGATTGGCGTGCAGCTGCACCAGCACCATGCGAGAACGCCAGTGGAACGACACCCAAGATAAATGCCAGCGACGTCATCAGAATAGGACGGAAGCGTAATCGTGCCGCCTCCACTGCCGCCGCCACTGGTGCATAACCTTCATGTACTTTCATGACTGCAAACTCGACGATCAGAATCGCATTTTTTGCCGACAAGCCCAACAAGGTCACCAGACCGATCTGGAAGTACACGTCGTTATTAAAGTGACGCAAGTACACCGCCAGCAGCGCACCAAAGATACCGAATGGCATTGCTAACAGAACAGAGAACGGTAACGACCATTTTTCGTACTGTGCGGCCAGAATCAGGAAAATCATCAGTACACCGGCACCCAATGCAACGCCGGCCGCATTGCTGCTACGTTTTTCTTGGAACGAAGCACCACCCCAGTCGTAGACCACGTCGGCAGGTAATACGTTTTTCGCTGCACGTTCCATCGCAGCAATCGCCTGACCAGAGCTATAGCCCGGCTTCGCATCGCCCAGCAATTTAATCGCAGGCAAGGCATTGAAACGCTGTACCGAATCAGGACCGGTGATAAATTTGATCGTCGTGAAAGCACGCACCGGAATCATCTGGCCAGTCGCTGAGCGGACATACATGCTGCCGATATCTTCCGGTTTAGCGCGGTACTGACCTTCTGCCTGCAACTGTACGGTATAAATACGACCGTTTTTGTTGAAGTCGTTCACATAGTAACTACCCAAGGTCGCTGCCAATGTGTTGTAGACATCAGAAAGTGCCACACCCATAGAGCGGGCTTTTTCGTTATCCACATCGACATACAACTGCGGCGAATTTGCTTGCCACAATGTTTTGACACCAGCCAGTTCTGGCTGTTTATTGGCTTCAGCTAACAACAGTGGCAATAAAGTCGCCAGACGTTTGACGCCGCCTTCACCCGCGTTTTGCATATAGAACTCAAAACCACCCGTTTGTCCCAAGCCCTGAATTGCTGGTGGACTGAAAAACAACGGTAAACCTTCTTTAATACGGCCAGTTTTCATGTAACTTTCACCAACCAGTTGCTGTGCAGACTGGGCACGCTCATCCCATGGTTTGAGTGGGAAGAACATGGTCGCAGCCGATGACTTCAGACCGCCACCACCCAAAAAGTCGAGACCAACAAGAGAAAACGTCGTATCAATATTCTTGTTTGTTTTCATGATCGTTTCGACTTGGCGAACCATTGCGTCAGTACGATCCAGCGATGCGCCATCCGGCATAATCGCTGCGCCAATAAAGTAGCCCTGATCTTCATCTGGCACCAAACCACCAGGAACGTGCTTCCACAGAACGCCAGTCAACGCCACCATACCTAACACCAAGGCAACGCCGAGTGTGGCACGTTTAAGGAAGAAGCTCACACCGTTGGTATAACGTGTGGTTAGACGCAAAAATGCGGCATTAAACCAAGTGAAAAAACGGTGATGATTTTCAGCGCCTGGTTTCAACAAGATCGCGCACAAGGCTGGCGTCAATGTCAACGCAACGATACCGGACAAGACAACCGCAATCGAAATCGTGACTGAGAACTGACGATACAACTCACCCGCCAAACCACCCAAGAAAGCGATCGGGCCAAACGCAGCCACCAGCACCAACACAATCGCAACGACTGGTCCCGTGACTTCGTGCATCGCTTCAATGGCAGCATCTTTCGGGGACATGCCCTCTTCATTCATCAAACGCTCAACGTTTTCCAACACCACGATCGCATCATCCACCACAATACCGATCGCCAACACCATACCAAATAAGGTCAGGGTGTTAATGCTGTATCCGAGTAAATGTAAGCCAGCCATGGTGCCAATTAAGGATACCGGTACGGCCAAGGTAGGAATCACCGTTGCACGCCAGCTTTGCAAAAACAAGTACACGACAATAAACACCAACACCATCGCTTCGCCCAGTGTTTTTAGTACCTCAGCAATTGATTCAGTGACAAATGGAGTCGTGTCATAAGGCGTGGAATAGGTCATGCCTTCAGGGAATTTCGCTTTCAGATCCTGCAGGGTCTTTTCGACGGCTTTACGCGTTTCGAGGGCGTTAGCGCCAGTCTGTAAGAACACACCAATGTTAGCGGATGGATGTCCATTAACACGACCATACAAGTTGTAATCTTTCGAACCCAACTCAACCCGTGCCACGTCTTTAATACGGATCGTTGCACCACTCTTATCGGATTTAACGATGATGTTGGCGAACTCTGCTGGCTCCAGTAACCGCCCTTTGGCAGTGACGGTCATGGTCAGTTCTTCAGAATTATTCGGTGGAGCACCGACTTTACCTGCGGCATACTGTGCATTTTGCTCAGAAACTGCGTTAGAAATATCGCTCACCGTCACGCCCAATTGTGCCATTCTGTCTGGACGCATCCAAATACGCATTGCGTAATCTTTAGCACCAAAGATCTGAATATTGGTGGTACCTGGCACCCGTTTTAAGGCATCTAAAACATTCTGTGTCGCATAATTCGACAAGAACAAAGCATCATAACGGTTGTCTGGTGAATACAAGGCAGCGACCACCAAAAAGTTCGATGAACTCTTCGTCACTGTGACACCCTGACGACGCACTTCTTGCGGCAATTTTGCATCAGCCTGGCGTACACGGTTATTGACGTTAACTGCGGCAATATCCAGATCAGTACCGACTTCAAATGTCACGTCAATAGAGACACGTCCATCGGCCGATGAGACCGAGTTCATGTACAGCATGTGTTCGACACCATTAATCTGCTCTTCAATCGGTGCCGCAACGGTTCGCTCAACCACTTCAGCCGACGCGCCTGGATAAACGGCAGTGACGTTGACGACGGGCGGAGAAATTTCCGGATAACGCGAAATCGGTAAGACACGCAAAGCGGCCAAACCTGCCAGCACGATAATCAACGACAGTACTGTCGCAAAAATCGGCCGGTTAATAAAAAATTTTGAAAACATGAAAGTATCCTGTTTGCCTTTGCTGACGAAGCAGCGCAATGTTCAGTAAAGTGAGCTTATTTTGCAGTGTCGGCTGCGGTTTTTCCTGATGCCACTTTTGCAGGTGCAGGTGGCATCGCCGTAGCATCGCTTGCTGCAGCCGCTTTGGCACTCACTGCAACTGGCGTGACGGTCATACCTGGTTCATGCGCTTTAATAAAGCCATCAACCAATACGCGCTCACCGCTATTGAGACCTTTGGTTACCACCCATTCACCGTGCGACCAGCCGTCTAACTCAACTGGTTTTGGCACCAGTTTATTGTCGGGTGAGACCGCAAATACCATTTTTCCCATCGGTCCATCAATCACTGCACGTTGTGGCACTGCCAGCGCAGAACTACGTTTTGCACCCGCTAAGATCACACGTACAAACTGGCCAGGGCGCAGATTGCCATCCGGATTGGCGACTTGTGCACGCGCATCAAAGCCGCCGGTTGCCGGATTAACTTTTTCACTCACAAAGTTCATCTTGCCGGTAGTCGGAAACATGCTGCCGTCGGCAAGTTTTAATTGCACATCAAAAGCCAGACTGCCATTTGTTGCACGCTTACCTGGCAGCGCAACCTTACCGCTACCCACCTCTTTAGCGACTTTTAGATAATCTGCTTCAGGAATACTGAAATTGATATATACCGGATCAGTCTGCACGATAGTCGTCAACAAACTATCTGCGGCGGTGATCAGGTTACCGTTGGATTTATTCGCGATACCAGTTACGCCGCTAATGGGAGCGACGACTTTGGTGTAGCCGAGGTTGAGTTTGGCTTCATTGACCTGCGCCAGCATTTGTTTATAGCTAGCTTCAGCCGTTTCGAGCGTCGATTTAGCATCATCAAATTCTTTCTGGCTGATCGCTTTTTCTGCGGCCAGTGGCGAAAGGCGAGCATATTCACGCTTGGCTTGATTTAATTTTGCCTCGCTAACACCGGCTGCTGCCTCAGCGGAGGCCAATTGTGTACGATAGGTACCAGGATCAATCTGAAACAAGACATCGCCCGCTTTGACGCGCGAACCTTCTTCATACAAACGGTTTTCGAGGATACCAGCGACACGGGCGCGTACTTCGGTCTCGCGTGAGCCCGCTGTCTGACCGACATATTCAAAATCCATCGCCAGATCGCGGCTTGTCACGGTGACGACATTCACTTCTGGTGGCGGCATATTACCTGGTGCGGCATGCGCGGATTCTTCATTGCCACAAGCAGCCAACGTGACTAAAGGCAAACTCAAAGCAAGGACACGCAGTGCCGGATGCTGGTAGATCTGCTCAATCCGAGATGATAGCGAAGAGCGTGTTCTGGAAATAGGTTCGGAAGGTGTAGTGTCTGAGAAGCGCATAAAGAATTCTTTCTGCAAGATTAAAAAACGGTACGCTATTATATACATACAATCATGTTTGTATATAATGCTGACTAACAACCTTACAGATTGAGGGGAATCAAACGGTAAAAAGAGATTTATCGCTGAGTAATTATTTAATTTTTGTCTTTATTTTTTTATCTTTTTTAAGGAAATAAACGATTTTAGTGTCACAGATGCATAAATTTGCCTACAATTGCAAGAACAAGTACTCGCCCGGTTATATAAATGCTTGATTTTTACCTATAAAACAGAAGGCGTATTGCCCCAAAACCATGCAATAAAGACCCGAAAAATGGACAATCTGACGAAGAATCGTCATACCAGCGTAGATTGAACTAAACCACACTGCACATAAAAATAGTGACTCAAGCCATTCAGTGAGGACACAACCGCTAGCAATGACAGGAAGCAAAAACCACTGAAAACAAAGAAGGACGAAGACAGGATATAACTTAGACAACACGCCTCTGGTACCGCAGCGAGATGGCATCAACAAGAATAAAAATCTGCCAGAGCCATTTTGTGTAAGACCTAAAAGGAATAACAATGGTCAGAAAAACCAAAGAAGAAACACTAGAAACCTATGCATCACTGCTCGATGCAGCTGAACAGGTGTTTTCTCAAAAAGGCGTCACCAACACGACGCTCAACGATGTAGCAATTGCCGCAGGCATGACACGTGGCGCGATTTATTGGCATTTTAAAGATAAAAATGCCCTGCTGCAGGCCATGTGCGATCGCGCATTTTTGCCCATGGAGGCGCTGCTCAATGAAATTTTGGAAACACCGGACAAAGATCCCATTGTTGCCTTAAAGCAATTAGATATTCATTTTTTGCAAATTGTTTCAGGCGATCAACGTCAGCGCAGGGTGTTTGATATTATTTTTCATCGCTGCGAAAAAAATCCCGACCTGCCCTTCTTTGAAAACGAAAAACGTCAGCGCATCGAATGTATGGCAAAGATTCAGGCCATCATCCAAAGTGCAGTGGATCAGGGCAAATTGCATCCAGATACCGATACATGGATTGCTATGCAAGCCAACCACGCGTTTCTGGTTGGCATCGTCTATGAATGGCTGGAGGATACCTCGGCCTACTGCATGATTGCCCACGCCGAGAGTATGGTCGACATGTTTCTGGCCGGCCTATTCGCCCGCCCACCGTTAAAAAAAGCTAAGCCGGTAGCTTCCAGTTAAATTTTAGCGCCAACATCCGCATCGCAAAAGTTGTCGACGTACCCGCGAGCACAGCCACGGCCTCGGATGCGCCGCGCCAATCCAGCAAGAGGTATATCCAACAGCCAGCAAACGCACAAGTGGCGTAAAGCTGGCTACGGCGGAACACCAATGGAATTTCATTACAAATCACATCACGTAGCACACCACCAAAAATCCCTGTAATAACGCCCATCATGGCACAAACAAATAACGGCATGTCAGCCTCTTGCGCCAGCGACGCGCCGGTCACACTAAACAAACCCAAGCCCAAGGCATCCGCCCATTCCAGCGCGTTTTCAGTCAACGCGTGGCGTAAGTGCCGCAATAAAGGAATGGCAATCAATGACAACACAAAGATAAGAATAGGGTATTCCTGATTTTCTACCCAAAACAAAGGCCGACGATCTAGCAATAGATCACGCAAAGTTCCGCCGCCAAAGGCAGTGATGAACGCCACCGTAAAACATCCCACCGCATCCATGCGCTTACGGCGCGCTTCGATAAAGCCAGAACAAGCAAATGCAATCACCCCTGCCACTTCGGCAGTATGAATCATTGCATTCATTCCAAGATAACTACTTGCCATACGTCTTACCCTTACCTGATTCTCACTATACAGATACAATTTTACCTGCAAGTGCCAACTCGGCCTGCTTCTCGCAAGAAATACCCTTCATTTCTGTTCAAATATACCCTCAAGGTACGTAGTTTTGCCTTCGGGATACTATCACCAACATCAAAAACCATTGTATAATCATGGGCTTGGCATTTTGTTTCTCGCAAAATCCAACTTTAATCAACTCTGGCAAGTGATACGCAATCGGATCAAGAAGCAGTGCGATCGACGAAGTGCATATTGGCTACCTACTTTATATACTGAGGCAAGCATGAAAGACGGCATCCACCCAAATTATCGCGAAGTGTTGTTCCACGACGTTTCCAACGATTTCAAATTCATCACACGTTCTACGATCAACACACGTGACAAAGCTGAATTTGAAGGCAAAGAATACCCACTGGTAAAGATCGAGGTTTCTGCAGAATCCCACCCTTTCTACACTGGTAAACATAAAATCGTTGACACAGCTGGTCGTGTTGACAAGTTCCGCAAAAAGTTCGGCACTGTCGGTTCCAAGACATCTGTTGCAAACTAAGCAGTACAACGGTTTTATCAAAAAAGGCAGCTCAGGCTGCCTTTTTTACTAAGCGTCTCCGTACAATGTATTTAAAATATACAACTTACGCAAAGCGACGCAAATCACAAGCCATCGATGACGTCATACTTGTTTAGCCGCTTTTTGCTAGACTCTCGGTCTCAAGCGAGCAACAAAACAGGTAATGTACCAACAACCGACACGGTAACTCTAAAAAGATTACATATGAAGCCAGTCCGACTTCCTGCTGCCGCTACCATTGCCCTCCCGCGCTGGGGAATCTTTGCCCTGTGCCTACTCTATATTCTTCCCGGCCTAATCGGCCGCGACCCTTGGAAAGGTGATGACGCCACCAGCTTTGGTGTGATGTGGACGATGGCACACGGCACGATATCTGACTGGTTGTGGCCGCATATCGTTGGCATGCCAATGCCAGATAAAGGTCCGCTCGCTTACTGGTTGGGAGCCATTTGCATTAAATTATTTGGGGGCATTATCGGCGAACCGATGGCAGCGCGTTTATCGACGGGCATCTTTTTTGTTATCGGCTCAGTCTCAGTATGGAATGCTACCTATCTCTTAGGACGGCGTTCAGAAGCACAACCGCTCAAGCTGGCATTTGGCGGCCAGCCAGAACCGCAAGACTTCGGCAGAACACTGGCAGATGGTGCGCTCCTCATCTATCTTGGCTGCCTTGGCCTCTTAGTGCGTAGCCACGAAACCAGCGTTGAAACGCTACAAATTTCTCTGGTCGCTTTTTGCCTTTACCTATGCGTACGCCTGCTCGACACCCCAAAACTGGGACTGGTCATCCAGTTAGGCTTGAGCATGAGCATGCTGACATTAACCAGAGGCTGGGTTGTACCTTTGAGCCTGATTATTTGCCTGAGTCTGCTCTGTCTCTATCGCCAGCACACCAGACCGATTAAATTTATCGTTGCAGCATTACCAATCGCACTGATACTCCCCGCTTTATGGCTGACGGCGATCTGCATTGTCGCGCCTTACGACAGTAGCCCCTATCCCGCATGGATGTCGTGGAACTACCGGCAGATTAATTGGCCAAGCATCGCTACTATTTCTTACTTCTTTAAATACAGTATCTGGTTTGCGTGGCCGGCCTGGCCATTTGCAGGCTGGGCGATTTACGCGTGGCGCCGACAAGAAAAAGCCTTACATATTTCGTTACCAAGTACGTTCTTTCTTTGCTTTGTCGTCCTCAGCTTCTTAAATCCAGCATCAGAAGAAAGTCTGTTATTGCCGATTTTGCCACCATTAGCAATTCTGGCTGCGTTTGGGTTGCCAACCATGAAACGTAGTGCCATCAACGCCGTTGACTGGTTTGCTGTGCTCGTGTTGACGGGTATTGCCGGATTTATCTGGCTGGGTTGGATCGCCGAACAAACCGGTTGGCCAGAAAAAATGAGTGCAAAGATTCTGCACCTAGCGCCAGGTTTTGTCCCGAGCTTCCATCCTTTTGTCTTTGCTATTGCGCTGGCGACGACCATTGCTTGGTTCCTGCTTGTGTACTGGAGAATTTCACGCCAACCCTCCGTGCTGTGGCGGGCGGTTGTTTTGTCTAGTGGCGGCGTGATTTTGTGCTGGATGTTGTTACTGAGTTTATGGATGCCATGGATTAATCAACGCATCACTTATGCCACATTAAGTGTTGAGGTCGCACATCAGTTGCCAGCGAAAGACTATTGTGTCGAGGCTTACATTGGAGCGTCACAACGTGCATCAATGGCTTATTTTGGTGGTGTGCATTTTGCTGGCTTCTCTGATCATGATTGCGATTTTTTAATGCTGCAACACAATCGCAAGCAATCCGAAGAGCCCCAGTTGCCATCACAATATCAACTCGAACAATGGGAGCGCATCTGGAATGGACATCGCGCCTACGACAAGGATGAAATGCTGACCCTGTATCGTCGTAAAATTAAATGACCATCCCATCAGCGTCAGGCGTCGCTGGTAACGCAAAGCACATTGCGGCGATTGCCTGGCCTATGCTGATCGGCCAGTTAGCCGTCGTCGCCAATGGCGTCATCGACACAGCAATGACCTCACGATTTTCTGCGACGGATCTAGCCGCATTATCGATTGGCATATCGATTTATGTCAGCATTTTTGTGGGACTTAATGGCGTGCTACAGGCGATCTCCCCGACCGTAGGGCAATTGTTTGGCGCACGTGAATTTCCGCAAATTGGTGCCAAATTAAAACAAGGGATATGGCTCGCTTTTTTCTTATCCTGCCTTGGTTGTGCGATGCTATTGTTCCCGCAATCGTTACTCGATATTGCCCAGGCCTCCCCGACCCTCAATGAAAAATCCCGCCTCTATCTCCAAATACTGGCATTAGCCCTGCCAGCAACACTAGGCTTCAGAATTTATAGCGCGCTCAACAATGCCGTCGGCCGACCAAAAATGGTGATGGCGATTCAGTTGGCCTCATTGGCGCTCAAAGTACCACTCAATACCCTGTTCATTTTTGGTGGATTCGGCATTCCGGGGATGGGTGGTCCAGGGTGCGCAGCAGCGACCACCGTCATCGCCTGGCTGATGCTAATCACTGGCTGGTTGATTCTACATCGCGTTGCTTATTACAAGATTTTCGCGCTATTTGGTACAGGCTTTGCCCGTCCACAATGGCAATCACTCAAGGCCTTATTGCATCTTGGCATTCCTATGGGGCTGAGTTATCTGATTGAGGTGACCGCTTATGCCTTCATGGCCCTGTTCATCGCACGACTAGGCGAAGTCGCCGTATCAGGACATCAATTGACTGCCAACTTTGGCACCATTTTATACATGCTACCGCTGTCAATCGCTAATTCCACCAGCACCTTGGTCGCACAAGCAATTGGCGCCAAAGAATTACAGCAAGCAAAAAAAATCAGCCGGGCGGGGCTGGTTCTGGCCATAGGCTGCGCCGTCCCCATGGGTGTCCTGATCTGGTTCACCCGCGAATGGATCCTTCACGCCTACACCGACAACGAAACCATCATCGCCGCCGCCATGCCGTTGTTTTTCTTCATCGCGGTGTACCAGATTTTTGATGCCATTCAGGTCGTCGCCGCCTTCGTCTTACGCGCCTACAAAATTGCCGTCATCCCCACCGTACTGTACGCCGTCGCCCTCTGGGGATGCGGCCTCGGTGGCGGTTACATCATCGGCCTCGATCCATGGCGCATCATGCCCGACCAACTCCACGGCGCCGCCGGCTTCTGGCTCGCTAACAGCGCCAGCATCGCCTTAGTTGCCCTTAGCCTGTGGCTCTACCTGCAACGCGCACAACGCCATTTCACCATCGACTAACACCAAACCCCTCACCATCCCATCACCATCCCGACACGTCGCGCCTCAGTGTGAAATGAACTAAAAAATATACACAAAAGCACAAAAATCCCCCACCAAAAATCAACCTCCACGCCCGCAACCCACCGCGCCACTTGCAAAAACAAGCCAGCCCTGTCATAATCCCGTTTATGCGTTGCCGAGATGGCGGAATAGGTAGACGCACGGGACTCAAAATCCCGCGCCGCAAGGCGTGCCGGTTCGATTCCGGCTCTCGGCACCACGGAACACAGGGCTAAGTCATAATAATCAATGACTTAGCCCTTTTTCTTTGCCTAAATTCTAGCTTTTATGGGCTTTATTATGCCCTTTAAGTTCTTGCCTTCACCCGAAATTCACCCGACAATCACCCGACTTATTTAATCCACCAGCGGGAGTTATTACATCATGGCATCGTTTGAAAAAGTACGTACAGGCTGGCGCGTGTCAGTCAACACAAAAGGCGTGCGCGATAGCTCCACGTTTTCAACTAAGATTGAAGCGCAAACTTGGGCAAGCAAAAGAGAGGTTGAGATTCGTAAGTTTGCATCAAAAGGCGGTGCAACGGATAAATATCTTGACGACGCTCTGACAAAATATTCTAAGGAAGTATCGGTAGAGAAAAAAGGCAAGGATTGGGAGGAAGTTAGGCTACTAGCTATATCGGCACATCTTGTTGATAAAAAACCGTTCGGAACCATGTTGCTGCATGAGATTGATTCGGCTGTACTTGCTCGCTGGCGTGACATGCGCCTTCAAACAGTTAGCGGCTCAACAGTCAACAGAGAGTTAAATCTACTCAGTCACGTTTTCACTATTGCTAGAAAAGAATGGAAGTGGATTTTAGAAAGTCCAACCACCGATGTGACGCGCCCAAAAAATGCGGCCGCGCGTGACCGTCGCATAACAGAAGAAGAAATAGAAAAGCTAAAAATTGCCTTTGGCTTTAATGGCGAAGTGCGAACAAAAAATCATGCAGTCATGGCCGCCTTTCTGTTTGCCATTGAAACTGCTATGCGTGCCGGAGAAATCTGTTGGTTGCCTTGGAGTTCAATTAAAGGCTCGGTTGCTACGCTGCCAGCCGAAGTGAATAAAAACGGCTCAAAGCGCGACGTACCCCTATCACCAAGGGCGCTTGAGATATTAAAGATGTTGCCGAAGAATGGTGAAACCTGTTTCGGTATCACGTCAGCAAGTCTCGATGCGCTTTATCGTAAAGCAAGGGCAACAACTGGAATTGATGACTTAAAATTTCACGACACAAGACACGAAGCAATTACGCGACTAGCAAAGAAATTGAATGTGCTTGAATTGGCGCGAATGGTCGGTCATAAAGATTTGAAGATGCTGCAAGTTTATTTTAATCCTACAGCAGAGGAAATATCTGACAAATTAAAGTGACACATGCTTCCAAGTTTTACCTTTTCTTGCGTAGCAAATTGTAGCGACTGAAACATTGAATTTTTTTGCCAAGGCTGTCGATGTTTCTTTCGACAGCCTTATTTCCTCAACAATCCCATCAGATAGTTTTGATGCGTGGTGTTTGCTTCCAGTTGGAATTTTTTCTGGATTTATATGTGACCAATGCTTATCGCCTAGTTGACTATCAAAATTTTTCCGCCCTCTGCCTTTTGCTTTCATGTCTTGCATATTGGCAGCTTGCTTTCCAGTGAATAAATGATTGGGATTAAAACATTTTCTATTGTCGCATTTATGAAAGGCGAATTCTAGGATGAAGTGCAATTTATGAACGGTACCGGTTAATGAGGGCAAGATGCGATAGCATTTGTGCCTTTTTGACCGGCCAGTCGAAATTGCATAATGAACTACACACATCTCACCCA